>MVQK01000215.1 GCA_002067515.1 Pelotomaculum sp. PtaB.Bin013
CGTTCACCGCATAATCCCCCGCATAACATAAATTTACTTTATGATTTCTATTGTTTCATTTGTTATTCCTGCCTGTAAATAAAACAATTCATTAAAAAACTAAACTGTCTTCCTTCCTATGTTAATACTTATAAACAGATGAGATAAAAACTGATTCGCACTGACCCCTTCTTTTTTTGCTGTTTCAGCGACCAGTTTATGTAAACTTTTAGGAATCCGCAAAGAAATGCAGCCATTATATTCCTCACTACCGACAAGCTCGGGTATGGCAATACCGGCTTCAAATGAAGCTTTAATCCATTCACTTTTGGCAAGCATGGCATCTTTGATGGCCTCTTCTATGGTGTCTCCAGTCCCAACGCAGTAGCGCAGCTCAGGAAACTCGACAATATATCCACCGTCATCGGTGTCCGGCCGCACATTAAAAGGGTAATCAAGGTTTAAATAATAATTAAGATCTTTCTCCATGCTTAAATCAACTCCTATGGGTAAGCGGGGGGGAGCAAGCGGGAGATAAGAAGCAGCAGAAAAGTTGTGTTAAAAACTCCAATTTTCAACTTCCATAAATTTTTCAAGATCTATGCACTTTACCTTAAAGTACTCACATATATTGGGAATTTTTACGCCATTGGGGCGGTTAGCCTCATTTGTTACTACCGTACCATTAATAATTTTGGCTTTAGCAATAATAAACGGGTCTGCTACCGGCTTTCCTTCTAAACGGTTTTTATTAGATATAATAGCCTGAAAATGTTCAATCTTAAATATTTCCTGAACAAATAACATTTCTTCTTCACTTGGTATTGAAAATATTTTAGAATTCTTCCTTGCCCATTGATTGATTCTTCGATCTTTTTTATAATGACCGTCAATCTCATGTTTTACTTCACGAACGGACGTAATCTGTCCGATGTCAACACCATGATAAAACCGCTCCCAAAGGGTAGGAAACCTTGATTCATAGTAGTAACCAAATAGGTCCATAAATACATTCGCATCAAATACATATATATTCATCTTGCCCACCTCTTATGAAGTGCCATTTCAAAAGGAAGCAGGCTATCCATTTTTACATTGAGGTAATCAGCCAATTGAGCTTCGCTTATTACCCTCCTGTAATACTGATTAAAAGCAATTTCCACGTATTTGTTTCCCAGGTAGGTACTTTGAGTATTGTAATAATCACCTCCGCCTTTTTTCTCTTGCCGTTTCTTTTTAGCTTCATCAATCCATTTAGCGGTTAGTTTTTTGTATGTCGATTTGCTCACTAAACCCCTGTCAAGAAACTTCCGAAGTATTACCTCCCTACTTACCTTGTAGGTATTAGCAAGGCTAGATATTGTATCTTCATTAACCTTAACACCTTTAATATGAGTATTAAAGTCATCTTCCGGCACAAGAAGCTCTGCAGCAATCTGATTGCATAGCACCTCAACATGCCTGTCCTGTTCAGGCAACAAATCAATAAAATCGTCCTGAAGCTTATCAATTCCACTAGTTTCAAAGATTAAATGTCCTAGTTCATGAAACATTGTAAATATCTGTCTTGTTTTAGGCATAGAGTTATTAATAATAATTAGGGGAAAAACCTTATCAAAAATACAAAAACCTGAATATCCATCATGTCTAAAAGCATCTTTGAACACAAAGATACCCGAGTTTTCAAAGGCAGTTCTCCAGTTTTCCAAAGCGGTTTCTTCGCTATCCCAGCTTTTCTGTTCCTGAAGGGGTGTTTTCAGATAATCCCTGATAGCAAGTGATAACTTTTTAATGCCATAGTTCTGCCAAGTCTTAAAGTTGCTGAATAGCTGTTTTGGTGAAGGATTTTGTCCATTACACAGTTCATAAAGATTCTCCTGCTTTACAATGGCCTTTCTTATTTGTCTAATAAGCAAAGCAGGTAAACTGTTGAATTCCGATTCCGGAAGTGTTCTGAAGGACCGTTTAGTGTCATCTTCCTGAGGAGGTTCAGGAAAAAAGAACAAAGCAATAGGTCTTTTATAGATTTCATATGCAAGTTTTTCAAGCTGAACATAATATGGGGCGTCAGTTCCGCTTTCCCATGCTTCAATAACATCTACACTTTTCTTAAACTTATATGCTACATCATCTATGGTCAGATTCGCGGATTTCCTTGCCCATTTCAAAACCTGTGGATTTACAGGCGCCTTAACCATTTTAACCACCCCAACCAAACCTACCGTAATTTATTATATCATTTCTCAATCCTATACAAATACTGTGGGTTGAAGTTATTTCGACACGGGACATAATACCACATCAACCAATATAGAATATATGTTCGCAGTAAATACTATAGAATCCTGCAAAAGACAATAATATTGTATAAAAAACCTGCTCCCAAGAGCAGGGACTGTAGTTAACTAAATAACTAATCTAATAATGATTTACCTTAAAGCAGACAATCTTATCAAAAATGAGGTAATCTGTTCTACTGGTGTACGGAGATATAGGGGTCTTGCTAAAGGTATAGAATGGATCTCCCACACCACCAGAGGCCTTACTCTTGTACCAGTTAATAAAGTTCTGAATTTCCGTCATGGATAGATCGTAATCAATATCCGAGCCGTTGGCCATTGTTACCCAAAGAACTGCCCTGCCTTCACTACTGGGAGCCTGCGGGGTGGCAGATGCCTCATTCGAATTGCTGCTTTCACCACCGGCGTTAAGGGCGGTAACCTCATAGTAATATATTGTGCCGTTGGTCACGGATGTATCTGTTTAGGTTGCCGAATTTACACTACTCGCAATAGTGGTGTATGGTCCACCGGAAGTCGTCGCCCTTTTAACGCTATAGCCTGTAGCTCCAGTAACTGCATTCCAGGCTAGACTCACTTGAGCATTGTCTGCTGTAGCCGATAAACTGTTGGGGAGCCGGGCTGCGGCTCTTGGGGGGTCACGGAAACCTCGTTGGAATTCCCACTTTCACCATTGGCATTGACTGCAGTTACCACATAGTAATATGTTGTTCCATTGGTTATAATAGTGTCAGAATAGTTTGTCTCAGTTACAATGGTTGCCAAAGTGGTATACGATCCACCTGCTGTATTAGCTCTCTTTACATTATAGCTCGTGGCACCCGTGACAGCAGTCCATGTAAGACTCAATTGGGCGTTCCCTGCTGTAGCTGAAAGACCAGTTGGTGCAGAAGGAACTGGATTTAAATTTTCCATCATTTCTATTTCTGAATATATACATCATTTGAAAAAAGACAAAACATAATTTTATAAATTTTGTAATACCAGTTAATTTAAAAATAATTATTTTCCATCATTTTACAACACAAAATGACAACTAATTTTGCCAAAGTAAGAAAGCTAATTCATATCATTGATACCATATATATGTAACAAGAGGAAAAACACTAATATTGCTTTAAACACAAAAGCCCCACTCCGTAGAGCGGGGCTCGCAATACGAGGACTAAGCCGGTCTTGGAAAAGTCCACGGCTTACCACTTGAATAATTTTCTTTATACTGTTTTCCTAAAAAAATCAAACCCGGGCAGTTGGTGTTCCTGTCCGTAAATCAGAGGAGGGGTCAGGCTTTACTTTGTGCGTTTCTAGAAACGCACAAAGTAAAGCCTGACCCCAATTACCGTTAACCACGTTTGCTCTACAACAATTTAGGTCAGCGCTTTTCAAAAACCAGCCCGCCAGCCGGGTCGGCACTCACCAGGATTTTATCGCCCGCGGCCCCTTTACCTTCCAGAATGTGCACTGAAAGCGGGTTTTCCAGCCGTTTCTGGATCGCGCGTTTAAGCGGCCGCGCCCCGTATACCGGGTCAAACCCTTCCTTAGCCAGGATCGCCCCGGCTTCCGGCGCAACCTCCAGGGATATGCCCAGTTTAGCAAGCCGCTGCTTTAACAAGTCCAACTGGATATCAACGATTTTAGCAATCTCCTCCATGCCGAGGTTATTGAAAATAACCACTTCGTCGACACGGTTCAAAAACTCGGGACGGAAACTGGCCTTCAGTTCTTCCATCACACGCGCTTCCAACTCAGCCCGGTCGCCCCCGTTTAATTCCCTGAACCAGTGGCCGCCCAGGTTGGAGGTCATGATCACCACGGTGTTCCGGAAGTCAACCGTCCGCCCGTGCCCGTCGGTCAGCCTGCCGTCGTCCAGCAGCTGGAGCAGGATGTTAAACACGTCCGGGTGCGCTTTTTCAATTTCGTCGAAAAGAATTACCGCGTAAGGACGGCGGCGCACGGCTTCCGTCAACTGGCCGCCTTCGTCGTAACCGACGTAGCCGGGGGGCGCCCCAATCAAGCGCGACACGGTGTGTTTCTCCATGTATTCGCTCATATCATAACGCAGCATCGCCCGCTCGTCGTTAAACAACAGGTTGGCCAGCGACCTGGCCAGTTCGGTCTTGCCCACTCCCGTCGGGCCAAGAAAGATAAACGAGCCCATCGGCCGGTCCGGATCGGAGACTCCCGCCCTCGCCCGGCGAATGGCGTCAGCCACCGCCTGTACCGCGCGGTCCTGGCCGACCACCCGC
>MVQK01000216.1 GCA_002067515.1 Pelotomaculum sp. PtaB.Bin013
TCCATATTTCGCAAAACACTGGCTTGCAACAGATTAATAAGAAGAACAAATTCGCCGGCAACCTTTGGGTATACAACGCGGCTCATGTTTGGCCCCTATAAATGTACGAACTCTATCGCCCTCGGGTTCGGTCAAACTCGGCGCTTTGCGCCTCAAACAGTTCCCTCACTTATCCACTAATCACAGAAAGCAAAACCCCGGCGGCGCCGGGGCTGGATATATCCTCTTACAGTAATTTAACTTGCCCTCAATCAAATTTTCTTAATAAATAACCTCTCTTATGGCAAGGCTAGAACAGTCCCTACTTGCTCTTCTTTTTCATTCTGCTCAGGCTTCCCGAAAGTAGCGGTCAATACTTTGCCCCGCGCCTGCCGGCGCTTGACAAAGCCGCCCATCCTCTTGAGCGCCTCAGTTAAATCTTCCAAAGAGGCCGCGTAGGCGCAGCGGACAAATCCCTCACCCTGTTCTCCGAAAGCATTGCCCGGCACCACAAGCACTTTTTCTTCCTTGAGCAACTGCAAGGCAAACTCATCCGACGACAGGCCGGTCCTCCTGATGTCCGGAAAAGCGTAAAAGGCGCCGCGCGGCTCGAAACACGACAAGCCCATTTCACGGAAAGCGTCAATGACCAGACGGCGGCGGCGGTTATACATGTCAACCATTTTGCGCATTTCGCCCCGGCCGTTTTTCAGCGCCTCCAGGGCGGCAACCTGGGCGGTGATCGGAGCGCACAACATGGTATACTGGTGAATTTTGGTCATGGCTGAGATAAAGTCGCTGTTGCCGGCCGCGTATCCGACGCGCCAGCCGGTCATGGCGTAGGCCTTGGAGAATCCGTTCAACAACACCGTGCGTTCGCGCATTCCCGGCAGGGAAGAAACACAGGTATGTTCTCCCACATAAGTCAGCTTGTCGTAAATCTCGTCGGAAATGACAACCAGGTTGTGCGCTGTGACCACTTCCGCTATATCCAGGAGATGTTTCCGGTCAATGGTCGCGCCGGTGGGGTTGTTTGGATAACCCAATACGAGAATCCTGGTTTTTGGGGTAATAGCCTTTTCAACTTGCTCCCCCGTTAACTGAAAACCGTTTTCTATCGATGTTTTCAAGTAAACCGGCCGGCCGCCGGCCAAAATGACGCAAGGAGCGTAGGAAACGTAGGAAGGCTGGGGGATCAGTACCTCGTCCCCCGGCTGGAGCAGGGCGCGCATGGCCAGGTCCAGTCCCTCACTGACCCCGACCGTTACCAGTATTTCACTGCGCGGGTTATAGTCCACCTGGTAAGTATCATGGATGTCCCGGGCAATCTCCTCGCGCAACTCCAGCATCCCGTGGTTCGAGGTGTACATGGTGTAGCCTTTTTCCAGTGAATATACGCAAGCCTCACGGATATGCCAGGGCGTCACGAAGTCGGGCTCACCCACCCCCAGTGAAATGATGTCCTTTACTTCCGCAACCAGATCAAAAAAGCGCCTGATGCCGGAAGGCGGCAGATCACGCACAGCCGGGTTAATCATTTCCGACCAGTCGGTTTGTAAAGTCACGGTACGATCACCTGCCTCCTGTCTTCTTCTTCGTCATCAATGATGACACCATGGTGTTTATATGTTTTTAAAACAAAATGAGTCGCGGTGCTGAGAACATATTCCATTGAGGCCAGTTTAAAGGAGACAAAATGAGCAACCTCCTTCATTGTGCCACCTTCAATCATCACCATCAGGTCATAAGCGCCCGACATCAATCTGACACTCCGCACCTCGGGGAACCGGTAGATGCGCTCGGCCACCGCGTCAAAACCCACGTCCCGCTGCGGTGATATTTTCACCTCAATCATTGCGGAAACCTTCTCGGATCCGAATTTATCCCAGTCAACCAGTGTAAAATAACCCTGGATTAGTTTTTTTTCTTCCGCCTCTTTAATAATCCGGGCAACTTCTTCCTCATCCCGGCCGAGCATTGTGGCAATCTGCCCGGCGGTAAGCCTGGCATCGGACTCGAGAAGTTCCAGTATTTCTTTCAATCCATATCACTCCTTCGTGAGGAACTGAGGGCTAATAATGTATGCAAGAACAAATTCGCCTTCGGTGAACTTTGGGCTGTCATACGCGGCTTATGTTCGGGCCATAATTTCCCAAGCAACAAAAAATCCGCCCCCCAAAAAGGGACGGGATCTTCTCGCGGTACCACCCTAATTGGCCGCATATTGCACCCATTTTGGGTTCTCTATACAGCCCTCTCCTGCCGGTTAACGGCGGCAAGCCGGCGGCGGCTTATTCTCCCTCTCAAAGGGAGGTTCTCACCCGCGGCATCCGGGGCGGCCCCTGGCGCTTTCCTCGACCGGGCTCACACCAAACCCCGGCTCGCTGACGATTGACGGCGCCTTTCTTCCCCTTCATTGCCTTGCGTTTGCTTGATAAATTCATAAAATTATAGTTATCTTAGCACAAGCGCAACCGGGTGTCAACCGGAAAAGGCTGGACACCCGGAAAAGGCTGGACAGTTACATTGTTAATGTGCCGCCAGGTGTCTCGATTAATTTTAAAACATTTTCCTCCCGCCCGTTTGCAGCGTTAACATAAATCAAGTAAGAGTCCTCCCCCAACTTGCCGTGAAATTCGTAAGCCAGTTTTTCATCTGAAACGCCAACCGGGATGAGGACAAGATCTCCTCCGGATACATTTAGCCGCGGGTTTATTACCGCGCGCGCATGCTCGCGTGAAACGGCCGCCTCCGGCAGGGTACGCTGCCTGTGGGACATCAGGAAACCGGATGTTTCCGTTCCGGTAACTTCGCCGTTGTCCAAAGCAATGGTCACCTTCACCAAATCGGGATAGAGGGTAACACCATCCTGTAAGGCCGCGAAGTTAAAAGTGACCGAGTTTCCATGACGCTGGAAATAAGTTGAGCGCATTTCCCCGAAACCACGGCTGGACAGGAACTGCAGGGCTTTCCGCCGCGCTTCCTCAATGCTGACAGTCTGACCGCCGGTCGGCCGGGAATTCATCATCCAGATTACTTTGCCGCCCTGCTGGGACACATCCAGCACTGTCGCCGCGCCGTCCGGCCCGCCCACCCGGGTCACTTCCACCCGGTGGGCCGGAATGCGCCCGTTGGTTTTCCCGGTAACTCTGGCCTGATAATCGGCGCCACCCTGCCTGTCGATAAAAGCGAGCGCTCTTTGCTCCGCTTCCGGCGCGTCTATATCGCCCAGCCCGCTTAAATCCCTGGGCTCGGTGCGCTCCAGGTGCTCTGAATAAGGCCCGTCATAGATCAGCGCGGGATAACGCTGCATTTCTTTATCCATGGACTGAAAGTCAGTCTTGGCAAGGTCATCCGGGGGTTTTTGCAGTTTATTTCTAACCTGACGCACCATTTCCCCAAAGTAAAAATTGTTCCGGGCCACGCCGGCCTGCATTCCCTGCAGCTCACTGTTTAAAGCAGCCGCCTGCTGGTAAAGACTGTTCAGGGTGTCCCAGTGTTCAACGTCTATAGCTTCGCCCCGGTTGACCTGCCGCGCCAGACTGTCGGCATAATCTCCCACCTGGCTTAAAAACTTGGCCGTACGCCCGGCCAGCGCGTCGTTAAGCGGCAGTTGGCCGAGGTTGGACTGGGCAAATGCCGCCTGCTGGCGAATATCCATCAGCAGATTGCTGTCCAGGCGCGGGTCTGAAGCAACCATGCTTTTTGACAGGAGCACTTCAAGACTTTGTGTTTGGCTTGCCAGGTCGTAAAAAGCGCGCTGGTATCTATTGCTTAAATAATTTTCCAGTCGGCGGTTGGCCGTGTACTGGCTGTAGCCCCAGGAACCGGCCGCCGCAAGGGCCAACAGGCCGACGACTGCCGCTAAAATCCATTTTCTCATGAAACGACCCCTTTCACTGGGCAAAAACATGGTTGCCAATTTGCGTGACAATATTTCTGCTCCATATCCATGGACTTACTGACTTGGCCGGGTTCCAGAAAAAAAGCGCTCCGCCTGAAGGGTCATACCCGCTCATGGCCATCTGGGCGGCCTGGAGAGATTCCTCGCTTAAGGGCCGGTAAGCTTGTCCGTTCTCAATCGATTCGAAAGCTTCGGGCTGAAAAATAACTCCACTAATTGAATGCGGAAAGGAGGCGCTTTTTGTCCGGTTTAATATGACCGCGCCTACAGCTACCTTGCCGAGCAGCGGTTCGTCCGCCGCTTCGCCTTCAATCACCCGCGCCAGGAGAGTAACATCACCCCGGTCGGTGGCCGCGCCCCTGGAAACGGCCGGAATATCACCGGGAACGCTTAGTCCGAGAGCGTCCCAGGTAGCCTGTCCCACGACACCGTCGGCAGGGATGCCATTACTACGCTGAAAGTTGCTGACTGCCTGAAAGGTATCATTGCCGTAAAACCCATCTAAGCCGCCGTTATAATATCCCCATTGGCTGAGTCGTTGCTGCACGCGAACAACGTCATCCCCGGCGCTTCCCCAGTACAGGGTGGGGTTTTGCGCCGCGGCTTGCCTTCCGTGCAGTGAAAACAG
>MVQK01000217.1 GCA_002067515.1 Pelotomaculum sp. PtaB.Bin013
GGCAACGGCGATACAATTATCATACTTTTTGACATTGACACCAACCAACCGCCAGTCAACAACAAGGCAGCCGTTGATGCCCTGATTGACTTCCAAGGGAAATCGTTCGGTACGGACTATTGCGGCACTTGGAATGACGCCAGAACCCTAACTCTTACCGTAATCAACGCAACAGGCGGTAATCTGGTTCCAGGAGATGTATTTTATCTTAAAGCCGACGGCAATCTGAGATCATCGGACGGGCTTTCACCGCCCAGCACAGCTGGCTGGACTATCGGCGGCTATTTCAGCTCACCATAAGAAAAAGTAGTTTTTAAAAGGGGCGTATTACCCACACAATTAGGATACGATTTTTAACGGTTTAAATCAAGCCCGGCGGGGAACAAACCCCTCCGGGCTTGATCATGATTGAATGTACGCAATTTTTCGTGGACAAAGCTCTTATTGGGTGATAGCATGGTATAGGTATATTTTTTATGTCAAATATAGAAACTTTTTGCCGAAGGAAGGCGAAGCGATGCGGGGCTGGGTGGAAAAGCTGAAAGGAAAAGGCGTGGCGTTTGCGCTTGTTGTTCTGGTTATGGTCACAAGCCTGGCCGGCGCTTGGGAAGGACTGGAGCTGGGCTTGTATGACAGCTGGTTCAAACTGCGCGGAGCGCGGCCTGCGCCTGAGGATATCGTGGTGGTGGCCATAGACGACCGTTCCATCGGGGAAATCGGGCTGCTGCCCTGGCCTCGCCAAATGTACGCCCGCCTGCTGGAAAAACTGAAAGACGCGAAGGTGGTCTGCTTCGACGTGGTTTTCGACACGCCGGGCACGCCGGAGGATAACGCCGCTCTCGCAGCTGCGGTGAAGGCGCAGGGCCGGGTGGTGCTGGGCAACATGTTCTCTTTTGAGCAGAACGCCGCAGGCGAAGTTTACCAGGTTCCGCGCTTCCCGGTGAAACAGTTGGCTGCTGCCACCAACGGCATCGGTTTCGCCAATGTGCCCGAAGACGTGGACAGTGTGATCAGGCGTGTCACCACTGTGGATACGAATACTTTCGGCAGGCCGTTTCCCAGTCTTAGCGTAGCCACGTACCTGGTGGAAAAGGGCCTTAACCCGAACAGCCTGAAGCTTGACGGAAAAGGGGTTCTGTACGCGGGTGATTTGGCTGTTCCCATAGATAACAAATATCAGTCCTTAATTAACTTCTGGGGACCCGCTTCAACTTTTCAGACATACAGCTTTACTGACATCCTCAATGATCGGGTAAGCAGCGATAAATTAGCGGGAAAGGTCGTATTTATCGGCTTTACCTCAGCTTCTGAACATGACTATGTAACTACTCCTTTCACTCTCGGCAATATGGTGCTGGGCGGCGCGCTGCCGTCGCCGGGAGTCGAGGTGCATGCCTCCGCCCTGGCCACCTATCATGCTGAAAGTTTTTACAAAAGGGCGCCGCAGGCCGTAAACCTGGTAATATTATTGCTTGTCGGCGTATTGTCCGTGGCTGGCGTGTCGCGGGCGAAAAACCCCCTGCGGGGGTTGCTCTACCTGCTGGTGATTTTAGCGGCGGCAGGTGTGGGCGTGTACCTGTCCTGGTACTATGGGCGCTACTGGGTTAACCTGGCGTCGCCGCTGGGGCTGGGCATGCTAATCTACACCGGCATGACTGCCGAGAACCTGGTGCGCACCGAGATGGACCGGCGACGCACACGCGCGCTGTTTGCCCGCTACGTTCCTCCCGCCGTGGTGTCTGACTTGCTGCAGCACCCGGAGGACATTGTCCTGGGGGGAATGAGGGTGGAGTTGACGATATTCTTTTCGGACGTGCGTGGTTTTACCTCGTTCAGCGAGGATAAGACGCCTGAATATGTGGTGCAGCGGCTAAACGAATACTTTACCGAGATGAACGCGATAATTTTCAAGCACGGCGGCACTCTGGACAAGTATATGGGTGACGGGATCATGGCCTTTTTCGGCGCCCCGATTCACTACGAAGACCACGCGGACAGGGCGCTGGCGGCTTCCCTGGAAATGCTGGAGCGCCTGAAGGAGCTTAATAAAAAATGGGAAGATCAGGGCGAACCGTTGTTCAACATCGGTGTCGGCATCAATTCCGGGCCGGTGGTGGTTGGCAACGTTGGCAGTCCGGAACGGATGGATTACACGATTATGGGCGGGGAAGTGAACCTGGCCTCGCGTCTCGAGAGCATGAACAAGGAGTATAAGACGAACATCATTATGAGCGACCGCGCGCTCAAGTATCTTAAAAACAAGGATAATCTGCCAGGGGAAATAACGCTCCTGGGCGAGACCAGCGTGCGCGGCATGGTTGAAAAGGTGCTAATTTACACGGTCAAAGCCAAACAAGTGAGCGAAGCTTCAGGCGAGGTTTCATAATTATCCAGCTTGTCAACTAAAAAATATTGCTCAGATTATCTAAAAAAGCGCCGGGTGAGCAGACTTGAAAGTCAACTTTCCCGGCCCATTTTTCCAATAAAAAATGCATATTATATATTGATTAGCCTCAAAAAGCAATAAGAATGAAAATTTGAAGGTGACTAAGCGGCTAAAATAACTTGGTAAAATTGTTGCAATTATTCCCATTTCGTGTTACAGTAGCATTAAAAGTATGAATAGAGGTATTAGCAATGCGAATGGTAAATGTAACAGATATCAGGGTAGGTATACGTGAGATCCTGTCGGAAGTGGTAAAAAGCAGGGAACCAGTGATAATATTGCAACGTTCCAAACCCGTGGCATATCTCGTGGATGCAGAGTCTTTCGAAAATATGCAAAGAACTGATGAGTCGGAATCCGATGTCTTGACCAGAAGCAGGAAGGAAAGCCTTGACAGGATACTTAAATTGAGGGCTAAGGTAATGAAAAAAACCGGGGTTCATAGTGATTCCACTCAGTTAATCCGCGAGTTGCGGGAAGGGTCGGGACGCTATGAGTAATTACATTTGCCTTGATGCGTCTGTGTTTATAAAAGTACTGGTAGTGGAAGAGGACAGCGATAAAGCTATAGCTTTAATGCGGAGGATTATTCAAAGTGGGCAATTGATCGTGCTGCCCCCGTTTGCATGGGCTGAAATTGGTACTGTTCTTAGAAAAAAGCGTAGAAGAAACGAGTTAGCCGTTCAGGAAGCAGACGACATGTGGCTTGAGTTTAAGCAGTTTCCTGGAATCAAGTATTTGTCAGACGATGATGTGATAATGGATCGGGCATGGAAAATCAGCCGCTATTTCGATATGCCCACATTGTATGATGCAACTTATTTGGCTGTAGCGGAGATCGTAGAGGAAAGGACCAGTGAAATTTGTGAGTTCTGGACTGCGGATGAAAGGCTCTTCAACGCCCTGGACGGGAAGAAGAAATACGTCATGCTCTTGCAGAAAATGTGCTGAACAGTGCATATTACCCAGTCTTTATGGTGGAAAAATAACGTCCCGGGCGGAATTTTGCTTCCGCGCCGGGTCGTTTTTTGATACTGCCAATAGAGCATGCGCCAGACATAATACCAGACATAATAAATAGTAGGTTATTATCTGTGGAGCAGCAATATTCCAGTATTCCATTAACTGTTTACCCCCGGTTGATGCCGTCCTCCAGCAGGTCATTGGCTTCCTGTACGCTGAAGCCCCGGTGGATAAGTCCGTGCACGGCGGCCAGGAGCGCTTCCGGGTGCGGGCTTTGCCAGACGTTGCGGCCCATGACGATGCCTTTGGCGCCCCCGTTGAGCGCGCCGGCGATCATTTTCAGGGTGTCCAGGTCGGTTTCGCACTTCGGCCCGCCGGCGATCAAAATCGGCACCGGGCAGCCGGCCACTACCTGCTCGAAGCCTTCTTCAGTGTAATAGGTCTTTACCAGATCCGCCCCGTGTTCGGCGGCCACGCGCGCGCCCAGGGCGATGAAACGGGGGTCCTTCTTTTGGTCTTCGTTTATCTTCCCAAGACCAACCACTCCCAGCAGCGGCATGTTCCATTTGCGGCACTCGCTGGCCGCCCGGGCAAGTCCGGTGAGAGTGTCGTGTTCATAAGGCGAGCCGATGAAGGCGGAAGTAGCTATGGCGTCGGCGCCGGCCGCCAGTGCGTCCTCCAGGGTGGCGGTCTGTCCTTCCCGGGTCAGCTCCGGGCCGGAAATGGTGGCGCCGCCGCTAATCCGCAGAATAATACCAGGTTTGTTTACCGGCTCAAAAGCATACCGGTAAATACCCTTTGTCACCAGCCAGGCGTCCACCAGTCCGGTGGCGTCCAGTCTGGATACAGTTTCTCCGACATTCTTCAGCCCAGTCATAGGGCCCAAGGCCATGCCGTGGTCGATGGCCACCACCAGGGACCTCCCGGTGTCAGGCCGTAAAATCCGGTTCAGTCTGACTGAAAATCCATCCATAATTATTAGTCCCCCTCCGGTATTAACACAACACCCTTGATAATTTCCTGCCTGCGGGCTTGCTCCACCGCGTCCAGCATATCGTCCAGCGTGTAGCGGTGGGAAATAAGGTCGTCCACTTCGATTTC
>MVQK01000218.1 GCA_002067515.1 Pelotomaculum sp. PtaB.Bin013
TTGGTGTCGGAGACGGGACTTGAACCCGTACGGTTGCCCACACGCCCCTCAAACGTGCGCGTCTGCCAGTTCCGCCACTCCGACATGTGAACGCAAGTGGCCCTTGCACATGATATTATAACAGACAGACATTTTGAAAGCAAGTGGTTAGTGTGTGGTTAGTATTGTAGATTGTTAGTATCACGGATTTTGAGGTGATTAAAGACAGTCTTTGTAGAATGAATATAAAACCTATTGTAATCAGAAAAGATTTGAGATAGACTAACTTTACTAACTAGCATGTTGACCGTTTGTTTCTTTAGAACTAATAAAAATACATGGAGGAAAATCTGTTGTACCCTCAAACTCATGTATACTTTGCTGAAACTGTACTGGGAAAACAGGGTGATATTGTTACGTTGGGAAGTATTTTACCGGATATGCTTATCGGGAAGGATTTTAACCATAATGAAGCTCACAGCAAAGGTGTGGAGATATATAATTTTGCCGGAAAGGATAGCTTAATACTGGATTTCGGCAAGGCAGTCTCTACTCACGGGTTTAATCCAAAGGGCTTGGATTATTACGGGGATGAGAAATACCTGGATTACGAAAGAGGTTATTGTTTTGAAAAAGCAAGACCTTTTATAGCAAGAACAGTGGAAGCTTGCAATATACCCGTGGAAATGGGATGGTGGAAAGCTCATAATATTATTGAAATGGGCGTGGAAACTATTATCAGTTCAACTGATTATTATAGTGAAAGAATTAAAACTGCGCTTTATAATAGATGTCTGATCAATAAAGTAGATGAAATACTTCGTGAACTATGGAAAAAGAGCAGTCTTAACTTTGCGCGGCGGGTTGAACGGTTTGCCGGATTTGTTGAAATAGAAAGGGCTACCGCTGAATCGCTGGCTAAAAAATACTATATACAGATGCAGTTTAGACACCATGTGGAGATAGATGTGAAAATGGTTACAAAGTTAATTAATGATGCTGCGGAAAGTGTGATCTTAGACTTAAATGATTTTTTTAATATTACCTCAGGTTTGGTAAAAAATAATATTGAAGCTTTGCTCAATGAGTAGCTTTGTTTCAAAGCTTTCTTCTAAATTTTGGGTATGCGTAGTGTACTGATCATAGCCAGCGCAAGAATAAAACTGGCAACTAATAATACTATATGGCTAGGTATAAGTAAAACAATTATAGCCAGGGCGGTTCCACAAACAGTGATGGGGATACCCTGAAAGTAAGAGGGAGTGCATGACACGTTATACCGGGCCAGACGTAAGCCTCCGCAAAGTGTAAAAATACAGAAACATACCAATCCCGCCAAGCTCCAATTACCCGCCACGGAGCTGTACATCAAGGCGGCCGGCGCTATACCGAAAGAAACCATATCAGCCAAAGAATCAAATTCTTTGCCAAACGCCGATGCTGCATTATAACGGCGAGCCAGCATTCCATCGAAACGATCCATCAAAGCTGCCAAAATAATCAAGATGATGCTCATTGTGTAGTTATGGCTCAGTGTATTAGCCAGGGCTACGACGCCTAGCAGTAGATTGGCTGCGGTACATATATTGGGTACTATTGCAATCCTGCTCACATGTACACCCCTGTCTTTTCTTTTAAAGATTAAATGCGTCATTCAGATGTTCGTGTTTTCTCGTCAGGCAATATCCCTATCACAGTTTCTCCGGCTTTGACATGTTCACCCTTTTTTACCAATATTTTAGTGCCGGGTGGGAGGAATAATTCATTGCCGGAACCAAATTTAATAATACCGATAATATCACCTGCAGATAAAATATTGCCTTCATTAACCCAGCATTTTATTCTGCGAGCGATAAATCCAGTGATTTGGCAAACCATTATTTTGAAGCCATTGCTTTCAATACCGATAAAATTTTTTTCATTGATCTCCGAAGCATGGCTTTTAAAGGCCGGTATAAACTTTCCCGGACGATAATGTCTGAATTTCACTTCCCCCTGCAATGGTGACCGGTTGATATGCACATTAAAAATAGATAGAAATATAGCGACCCGGATAGTTTTATCCATAATATATTTGTCTTCAAAGGCTTCTTCTATCTCAATGATTCTGCCGTCCGCCGGTGAGAGAATCAAGTTCCCGTCTTCCGGTATGTTTCTTTTGGGATTACGGAAGAAAAATAGCACAAAAAGAAACATCAAGGCAGGAATAGGAGAAAGTATTGGGATATTACGGTACAGGTATGCGAACAGCGCAGCAAGAAGCAACAGATAATGCCAGGTTAATCGAAGACTGACGGCAGTCCTGGCAAGCATATTCTCAGATTGATTTTTATTAATCAACTCTTAGGATTTCCCCTTTACCATTTTGTTCACTTGCTAATTATATATTTAAATAATCATAACCTGTAAGGCAATTCATTGCAAGAACTAAGGTTGCTCTACCCTTATTAAATATTAATTTTATCTGCAAAACATGCTGTGATAGAATGGTTATGAAAAAAACAGGGGAATGTGAACTATGAACGCAGCCCTTTACAACCGGTACTCCGAGCATCTGGTTAAAAAATACGGGAAAAAAGTATATAAACTGCCTATTAACCTGCCGGGTACGTGTCCGAATAGAGACGGCAAGGTTGGCGAAGGCGGATGTATTTTTTGCGATGAGCAGGGCTCCGGTTTTGATTGTCTGTCTAATATGCTTTCAGTTAAACTTCAGCTAAAAGAGAATAAGGAATATTTCAGCAAACGTTTTAAAGCTGAGAAGTTTATTGCGTACTTCCAGGCTTTTACCAATACTTATCAGCCTTTTGAGCTTTTTCGGGATAATATTCTGGAAACGGTAACTGAAGATGATTTAGTCGCGATATCTATTTCAACCAGGCCGGATTGTGTTAATGATTGCTACCTGGATTTTTTGCAGGAAGTAAGAAATGATCATAAGATAGACATAAGCATTGAACTTGGCCTGCAAACCGTTAATTATCATACCTTGGTACGGGTTAACCGGGGGCACACCCTGGCCGAGTTTATTGATGCGGTTAACCGGATTAAGGCCAGGGATTTTGACGTCTGCGCCCACTTAATTCTTAATTTGCCCGGGGACAATTATCAGGACGCTGTAGAAAACGCCAAGGTCCTTTCAGCTTTACGGGTAGACTATGCCAAACTGCATTCCCTTTATGTTGTCGGGGGTACTCCTCTCGGCGACATGTATCAAAAAGGCCGGTTTGAAATTATTTCTATGCAGGAATATATCGAAAGAGTAGCATGCTTTTTAGAGTATCTTGATCCGGGAATAGTAATTCAGCGCTTGGTCGGTAAAGGGCCAAAGGATAACTTGCTGTTTTGCAACTGGGGGGTTAGCTGGTGGTTGGTTAAAAAAAAGATAGAAGACTACATGGAAGGGGAAAATATTTACCAGGGTAAAAAGTTTGATTACTTGAATGGAAAAGCGCTGAAAGGTATGTTTTAATAAAGATAGTGGTATATATGTTGATGCAATAATACTTTTCGCACATAAAGGCGCGTTTCTGGAAATGGTATTTCATCTATTTTTTCTTCACCCCCGCTGAGATTCTTCCGGTCAAGCCAGTCTTTGACGTTACCCAGCCCGCCGTTGTAAGCAGCCAGAACAAGTACGATGTCGCCGTTAAATTCTTTCCCTAGGTCTGCGATATACCATGCCCCCAGCTTTATGCTGGTTTCCGGATCTAATAACTTTTCCATACTAATTGCCGGTTCGCCTATCTGGCGGGCGATCCACTGGCCGGTCTCCGGCATGATCTGCATCAAACCGCGGGCTCCCCGGTCAGAGACGGCCTGGCTGTTAAAATTACTTTCTGTTTTCATTATCGCTACTAGAAGAAAAGGGTCAACGTGATATTTATTCGCGTAGAAAAATGTTGTATCCCGGTAGGGGAAAGGGTAGAAAAACCTCGCGATATTACCGGAATTAAATAGTATTAACAATACTAACAGGAGGAAAAATACTCTGCGCTTAATCCTCCCTCTGTTTAACCTTTTGCGAAAGGCAGCGGCCAAAATTATCACTCCGCGAGAATCATGAATTAACTGCTTATAATATGTTATATTTGATCTGCTTCTTGAACATGTTCATTTTTTAAATCAGCCAGGTGTTGATCTATCTGTCTCTTGGTCTCTTCGGGCGAACCGTTGTTGTCAATGACCCGCCGGGCATATTTTAGCTTTTCCGCTTGGGTCATTTGAGCCGCCACGCGCTTTCGCGCTTCCTCATCGCTCAGACCGTCCCGCTCAATAAGCCGTTTGACCTGTTTCTGAGCATCTACTTTCACTACCCATATCTCGTCCACACTTTTATGCAACCCGACTTCAATCAAAAGTGGAGCGTCAATGACCAACAATCTGTCACGGGAATCGGGAAGATTATTAAATTTAATCTTTTCACTTTCTATCGCTTCCACTATTCGTGGATGGGTGATCGCATTTAACTTGGCCAGGGCGTCCGGGTCGGTAAATACAATCGAGCTCGTTTT
>MVQK01000219.1 GCA_002067515.1 Pelotomaculum sp. PtaB.Bin013
CCCGGCAAGTCATCATTACTTGCCGCGGTTCATCCGGTTGTGACAGGAGATTTTTATTATGTCGCCAAGCCGGACGGCTATCATGCCTTCGCCAGAACGCTGGCAGAGCACAATGCCAATAAAGAGAGGTATCTGCAGTGAAACGACCGGAACTTCTGGCGCCTGCCGGAGACCTGGAAAAATTAAAAGTGGCCGTCATTTATGGCGCTGATGCCGTCTACCTCGGTGGGCGGCATTTTGGACTGCGCGCCGGGGCGGGCAATTTCAGTGAGGAAGAAATAGCTGAAGGGGTACGCTTTGCCCATGAAAAAGGAGTACGGGTTTATGTGACAGTGAATATATTTGCCCACAACAGCGATCTTGCTAAATTACCCGGTTATCTTGATACGGTTGGCGCGGCCGGTGTAGACGGTGTGATTTTATCCGACCCGGGAGTAGTTGAACTGGTAAGAAAGCTCCACCCGGCTCTACCGGTGCATCTGAGCACCCAGGCTAATACAACTAATTGGGCGGCGGCGCAATTCTGGGAAAAACTAGGTGTCTCACGGATCATTCTAGCCCGCGAGTTGTCTCTTGATGAAATTGCCGAGATCAGGGAACGGGTAGGAGTGGAGCTGGAGATATTCGTCCACGGCGCCATGTGTGTTTCATATTCCGGACGCTGTTTGTTAAGCAACTACTTTACCGGGAGAGACGCCAACAGGGGCGACTGCGCGCAGTCCTGCCGCTGGAGGTACGCCCTGGTGGAGGAAACAAGACCGGGCGAGTACCTGCCTCTTGAAGAAGATGAAAAAGGCGCCTATATCCTTAGTTCCCGGGATCTTTGTCTGATTGAGCATATTCCGGAGCTGGCGGCGGCCGGCATTAACAGCTTTAAGATCGAGGGCAGAATGAAAAGTATCCATTACGTAGCCGGGGTTGTAAAGGCCTACCGTGAGGCGATGGATACTTTTTTTGCCGGCGGGGCGGGTTGCTGGAATCCGGACGTCTGGCTTGAGGAAATCGGCAAGGTAAGCCACCGCGAATATACCACCGGCTTTCTTTTCGGTAACCCTGGCGCGGCGGGTCAGCATTATAACAGTAAAATTTACCGGCGACGCTATTCCTTTATTGGTCTGGTCCGGGGTTACGATCAACAAGCCGGGTTGGCGGTGGTGGAGCAGCGCAACCGCTTTGCCGTCGGGGATGAAGTGGAAATACTCACTCCGGCGGGAGGGCCTTCAAAGCTAACAATCAGCGCTATTTACGACGAGGATGGCTATTCAATAGAGGTTGCCCCACACCCCCAGCAAATTGTCAAAATACCAGTACATAAGGAACTTGAGGCATATTCCATGCTGAGAAAACCAATCGAATAATTATTCAGTAGTCAGTAGTCAGTATTCAGTAAAGCCGGCCCGTTGGAAGCAGGGGGACGTTCTTTTTGCTTCCCTCCTGGGAGGGAAGCAAAAAGAACGTCCCCCTGCTTCCTCCCCTGCTTCCCCTGAAAAGAACGTCCCCCTGCTTCCCCGTGAGGCATACAGCTACTCGACCTGTGTTATATGCCCAAAGGTTTCGAATGTATAACTATAAACATTTCCGGCCAAGCTCTAATATATACATACATGTGGAAAGGCCGGAAAATAATGGGGCTATTGATTCAGAAAAGACAAGTTGCGGTTTTTTACTTCTTTATCATCATTTTAGGCCTCCTGACTGCATGTCTCTGGATGATTCAAATCAGGGACGGAGAAAAATATGCCGCTATGGCTCTGGAGCAGGGAAGCATTTATGTTCCCCTGGAAGAAGTGTGCAGGGGAAAAATTCTGGACAGAAACCTACTGTCTTTGACCGGTGAGCAGGAATCTGAGAGAATTGTTGTTTTCCCTGAAGTGATAGACAGGGAGGAAGTTATCCGGGGTCTTTCAGAAATCCTTAATGTGCCGCGCACGGTTCTGGCTGACTTGCTGAACGGGGCTCCTCGTTACTTGCCCTACCAGTTGTCACAAGCACAGGTGGAAGCGGTGAAAGAGCGGGGATGGAAAGGAGTGGCGGTATTACCGGTTAGTTTTCGTTACGGGGACAAGCCGCTGGCGGCTCAAGTGATCGGTCATTTGGGGAAAATCGCCTCGCGTGAGGAGTTGTCCATATTAAGCAGTCAGAGTGGCAAGTCCTATAAATACGATGATGTGGTCGGCAAAATCGGTCTTGAAGGTATGTATGAGTCCGAACTGAAAGGCGAGAGACCTGAACGGGCGGCCAGGGTTTACCACGATGCCACTGGGAATATTCTAAACGGTTCTGTGATAACAGTGGAGGAGGGTGTCAGGGACAGCAACAGGCAGGATCTGGTGCTTACCATTGACGCCCGTATTCAGCAGGTTGTGGAAAGTGTGATGGACAATAGGTCGATCAAGGGCGCGGTGGTCGTGATGGAGGCGGGCACGGGAGATTTGCTTGCCATGGCAGGCCGCCCGGCCTTCCACCCGGCGCAGGTGGAAGATTATTTACGAAAAGGCGGCGAGGAGCGGTTTTTTGACCATTGTACCGCTCTCTATCAGCCCGGTTCTATTTTTAAAATTGTAGTTGCCGCGGCTGCTTTGGAGGAAGGTGTCGCCGGCGCCGGCAGTTTGTTAACCTGCGGCGGGGCAAAAGATAATTTAATCCATTGCTGGAATGACGCGGGACATGGCAATATTACTTTTTCCCGTGCCTTTGCCGAATCCTGTAATCCTGCGTTCGCCAGGATTGGCTTAAGCCTCGGCGCGCAAAAAATAATTGAATATGCCCGAAAACTGGGTTTGGATAACCAGTCTGTCACAGGTTACCCGGTACCGGTTGACCGGCGCGAGGATCTGAGCCTGATTGCGGCGCCGTACAATTTGGTGAACAGCAGTATTGGCCAGGGGCCTGTGCTGGTTAGTCCCGTTCAAGTCGCGGCCATGATGAACGCGGTCATTTCCGGCGGCGTTTACCGGGCGCCGCGTCTTGTAAAAGAAGTGCGTAAAAGCGGCGGAGAGGCGGCCAGAGAATTCAATTCAGAACCCGGCTGCCAGGCAATCCGTCCTGATACCGCCGCTGTACTGCGTGAATTATTGGAACTGGCAACTGACGAGGGTGTCGCGAAAGGGTCCTTAGTGCCGGTTTTCGGGAGCGCCGGCAAGACGGGATCAGCGCAAACCGGCGACATGAAACATTCGGTGAACGCCTGGTTTACCGGCTATGCCCCGCGAATCAATCCACGTTATATTGTCACCGTCTTAGTTGAAGACGGCGCCAGCGGTAGTGAATCAGCCGCGCCGGTTTTCCGGGAAATAATGGAACAGATCTTGCGTTTTGATTAAGCGTTAGCATTCAGCAAACCTGACAATTGAGGGCATGGCGTTGCCCATAGCGAACGACCCATTTTAAGCGCCAGTAATATCAGTCTGCGAGTAGGAGTAACCGGACTTCAATAATTGTGGATAAACGACTTATGGGCTTATTAAGCAGCGTGCCCACAAGTCGTCGAAACCACCTTTTCAGCGCTGCTAGTCCTATCTGAAACGAGCCGTTAAGAGAGCATTTTCTCCAGCTCATTGCGATTAAAACCTACCACTACCTGGCTGCCCATGGTAACTGTCGGCACGGCCATCCGCCCGGTCTTCCTGATCATTTCGTCCCTGGCGCGCTCATCAGCCGCGACGTTGATTTCTTTGTAATTTACCCCTTTGCCTGAAAGAAACTCTTTCACATGGTTGCAATGGGGTCAAGTGGGTGTTGTGTAAACAGTTACATTTTTCTCCAATATTTATTCCCTCCTGTATTCTTTCTTTTTAGTTTCAATGATTGCAATAAGAAATATACACAGTATTTCTGACAATTGCTGTATGGTGTATCGCAGTAACCTTTTCAGTCACCTTCCCATATCATGCTTTAGGTGTATTGTTGGCAAAATAGAAGCAGTTTGGCAAAGGCTGAAAAGAGGTAAAAATGTGGCAAAAAAAGCTGAGCCAGTGTTAATCATCGGCGCCGGGGTAGCGGGAGGAGTCGTGGCTGATGTTCTTGGCCAAAGTCTAAACAAGGATTTGAAACCTGTTGGTTTTATTGACGATGATCTCAAAAAACAAAAATTAGTGCTGCATGGTTTACCGGTTTTAGGAACCAGGGATGACATCCTGACGATTGTTCGCGGTTACGATATTAAAAAAATTATTATCGCGATACCTTCAGCTTCAGGCCGGGTTATCTGCCAGATCATTGAAAAATGCCATCAGAGCAAAGCTCATTTAAAAATTCTTCCGGGTTTCTACGATCTGATTACAGGTAAGATAAAAATAAGCAAAATCAGGGATATTGAGGTAAGCGACCTGCTTGGCCGGGAGCCTGTAACTCTGGATGTGGAGCGGATAGCCGGGTATCTGACCAACCAAAGCGTGCTGGTTACCGGCGCCGGGGGTTCTATCGGCTCCGAACT
>MVQK01000220.1 GCA_002067515.1 Pelotomaculum sp. PtaB.Bin013
GGCTTAGACCGCATCCGTACGAGTTCATGCTTTATTACGATTTATAGGATTTTTTGAAGATCCGGATACCTGACGCTGAAACGCCCGGCAGTTTAACTGCCGGGCGTTTTAACGTATTTCAGCTCAAGGTGGTGCCACTGCTCAGCTGTTCTACATAAATATCTTCCTCGCTGTCTATCGTAACTAGAAAAACACTAACTATATCGGTATTCGCCTTTATTTAGCCTTCTTAAGGGGGGGACCGTACCAAAAAAATAAAATTGTACGCTAAGGATTGTTCATTAAGGGCCATTCAAAACCCGTGCATTTTGAAATTCATAAATAAAAATACCTGCAGCAAACCTGTCAAAGACAGGGACGAAAAGCTGTAGGGTCTAAGGTGCTTTTAAACACTATGATAGCCTGGCTGCCGCATATACTATGTGCATGACCTGCCCTTTTTTAAGCGGCAGGTTTTTTGTGCATATGCTATGTTCTGATATGGAATCCAAAAGTGAAGAATTATTAGAACTTCTATATTATATATTTTTTAAAAAATTTCCACAAAATAAAGTGAGATATTTCTCACATGAGATACTTCTCATATCGAGTAATTTATATTATTATGTTTTACAGGAGGTGTTAGTGTGCCCAAAGACACTTTTTATAATTTGAGTGACGAGAAGAAAAAGAGAATATTTGACGCTGCCGTACAGGAATTTTCTACCCGGCGTTTCAGCGAAGCATCCCTTAACCAGATTGTGAAGGCCGCCAAAATACCTTGGGGAAGCTTTTATCAGTATTTTAATGACAAAGAGGACATCTACCTTTATATGCTCGAAGAAATTGGAAAGGATAAGCGGAAGAACGTCCCCTACACAGAAGCCTTGGATCCGGATGCGGACGTTTTTGAAACCATTATTCAAAAATCCAAAGAATCCCTTGAGCTGGGCAGAGTAAAACCGGAATATACCAAGATAGGCATGCTGATGGAGATAGATAACAGCGAATTCATTACAAAGCTCCGTGTAGCATCCGCCGAAAAGTATATGAAAATGATTGAGCGTGATAAAGAGCGTGGCCTCATCAAGCCGGAAATTGATTCCGAACTGGTTATGAATATGATTTTCACATTCGGTTTGAATGAGTATTTCCGGAGCGGGTTGGACGAGAATAGGTATTTAAAGAAACTCAACGATGCTATCAAAATAATCAAGGAAGGAATTTCTATGTTTAAGGATTGATAGAATCCGATTGCCTAATGGGTTCGGCCATCAAATAATAGAAAGGAGAGCCTGTATGAGTTCATATGTGCTTGGTTTTCAGGAAATCGATAAGCATAAGCTCATGGTGGTCGGGGGCAAAGGCGTTAACCTTGGGGAACTAGCCAGGATTGAGGGGATCCGGGTACCGGAGGGGTTTTGTGTTACCACCGAAGCGTATAAAAGAATCACTGGGAATAACGAGGAATTCAATTCATTACTTGATCAATTGTCCCTTCTAAAAGTGGACGACAGGGAAAGCATCAGTGAAATCAGCAAGAAAGTTCGCATGGTCATTGAAGGGATATCCATTCCAAAGGACATAGATGAAGAGATCGCTCGCCATCTTTCAAAGCTTGGTGAGAAAAATGCCTATGCCGTGCGTTCCAGCGCTACGGCGGAGGATCTTCCGACAGCTTCCTTCGCAGGACAGCAGGATACGTATTTGAACATTATAGGAAAAGATGCCATTCTTAAGCATGTCAGCAAGTGCTGGGCGTCGCTGTTTACTGACCGTGCCGTAACCTACCGTATCCAAAATGGTTTCGACCACAGCAAGGTCTATCTGTCTGTGGTTGTACAGAGGATGGTTTTTCCACAGGCTGCGGGGATTATGTTTACAGCCGATCCCGTCACGTCCAACCGGAAAGTGCTGTCCATAGACGCCAGCTTCGGGCTTGGTGAGGCACTGGTCTCCGGCCTGGTCAATGCTGATATTTATAAAGTGCGGGAAGGTAGGATTATTGATAAAAAGATATCCACCAAAAAGCTGGCCATCTATGCCTTGGAAAAAGGAGGCACGGAGAAACGGGAGATCGAGCCCCAGCAGCAGAATAGGCAGACCCTGACCGACGAGCAGATTTTGCAGCTTGAGCGCATGGGCAGAAAGATCGAGGCGTATTTCGGCTGCCCGCAGGACATCGAATGGTGCATCAGTTGGGGACATTCCTCCGACCCCAGAGACTGGCCTCAAAGAGAGGTGTATCCCCTTTCCTCTGAAGATGCATTCTTTATCGTTCAGAGCCGCCCCATTACCACATTATACCCCGTACCGGATGTGAACGATGGGAAAAACCGTATATATTTATCCTTCGGCCATGGCCAAATGATGACCGAAACCATCAAACCATTGGGAATGTCCTTCCTCCAGGTTTTATCCAAGGATTATATACTACGCAAAGCCGGTGGAAGGTTATTTTACGACTTGACTCATGATCTTGCCTCACCGGTGGGGAGAAAAATAGCATTCAGTACTTTTGGCCAAATCGATCCTCTAACAAAAAACGCTATGTTGAATTTATTTAAACGAAAACAATTTTTAAAGACTTTACCGCGGGGGAAGAGAGCACTCCGCCTGGGCGCAGAGGGTCTATCCTGGGCACTGCCCATTCATGTCATAAAGATCTATCGCAAAAACGACCCTCCGCTTATTAAAAATCTCATTTCCCGCAACGAGGAGTCTGTCAGGGAGCTGCAGCAAAGGATCGCAAATCTGTCCGGAGAAGAACTGTTCGATTTTATTTCACAGGACCGTACTCAGCAACATCAGAAACTTTGAGCCCAATGTCCACAAGATTAAATTTGAGCAGGGGCTTAAGGAAGCGAAGCAGAAGGAACAGGAGCTCTTGAGCCGCCTGGAGCAATTGCCCGGCGGCAAGGGTAAGGCAAAAAAGACGAAGAAGATGATCAGAATTATGCGCAATTTAATCGGCTACCGGGAATATCCCAAGTATACCATTATCCAACGTAACTACATTTATAAGCAGGCACTGCTGAAGGAGGCCGGCAAGCTCGTGCAAAAGGGGGTTATCCGGGAGAAGGAGGACATCTATTACCTGACCTTTGAGGAACTCAGGGAGGCAGTTAAAACAAACCGGGTGGATTACAATGTCATAGATAAGCGAAAAGCGGAATATAAGGTCTATGAAAAGCTGACGCCGCCTCGATTGATGACGTCTGAAGGAGAGGTCATATTGGGTGAATACGATACCGGCAACATTCCCAAAGGTGCTTTGGCAGGTGTACCCGTTTCAACAGGCGTCATAGAGGGCAGGGCACGGGTCGTTTTAAACCTGGAGGACGCCAAGATAGAGGAAGGTGATATTTTGGTCACCAAATTCACTGACCCTGGTTGGACACCGCTCTTTGTATCCGTCAAAGGCCTGATAACGGAAGTCGGCGGGATGATAACCCATGGCGCTGTTATTGCAAGGGAATACGGTCTTCCGGCAGTCGTAGGCGTAGAAAACGCCACCAAGCTGATCAAAGACGGACAGAGAATCCGGGTGAACGGAACGGAAGGGTATGTAGAAATCCTGTAACAGAGAAAATGGCATTTTACTGTTACAGGAGGAAATAAATGATGTAAGCAATAAAAGCGACCCGGTCAGGGTCGCTTTTTCAGACAGAAGAGAATTGAGGTGCCGACATATGAAAAGAGAAAAGAAAACTGTAAATACAAATCTTATATTGTTATTGCTTGGGAGGATGGTAAGCATGTCAAACGAGAGTTAGCCGAAGGTGTGTCAGGATTCGTAATGGATTTGTCCGAGGGTATCAGATTCATTCTGAATAATAAAGTAATCCGTAAATTATCTATTTTTTTCCTGGTAATATACACCTTAATCCAACCTATATTTGCCGTAGTGTTGCCTCTGTTTTTCAGAACCTGGTTGGAATTCACAGATACACAGTATGGTTATCTGCAAATGGTAATCGTATTGGGAGCGCTGGTGGGAAGCATTCTGGTGGGCGTGCTGTTCAACAAAGAGAATGAAGTGACCAAATCCCTCGTGATCGGCTGCAGCCTGCTTATGGCTACAATGATGTACATTGGACTATACTGGCAGCTACCTTATTGATAATATTGATTTCATTTATGTTTTTGGCCTCGCTCTTAAGGGTTCATTTCTTAGCATTCTCTTAGTTTTTTCTTGGCTGATCTTTAACCGGCGGGGATATACTTAAATTTAAAAAAAGTTATAGAAACTATAACAGTCTTGATCTGTTAGGAAATTTTAACTTTGGTATAATTGTTTATTGAAAGATGAAAACATAATTTTTATTGCTGTCTTGATAAATGAAAAACATTGGGAAGAGAATTTAGGAGTGAGCAGGGATGTCCACGGAAAAGCCGAAGTTTACGGTCCTAATAGTTGATGATGACCCCGGGGTTATAGATTTCCTTTCT
>MVQK01000221.1 GCA_002067515.1 Pelotomaculum sp. PtaB.Bin013
TTTCTTCGGCTACTACCCCGCTAAAAAAGCGGCGGGACTGGACCCCATTGAAGCGCTGCGTTTTGAAAAGTAACTTTTTTACTGCGGCATTTTCCCCGGGAGTTTATCGGTAACATCCTGTTTGTAACTCATTTTATCTTGTTTCTTATCTACATAAAGATTGCCGTCCTGATCCAGGCTGGCGTAAAATACTTCTTTAAGGGACTGGATACCCTGCTTCTGCAATTCCCCTAACAACCAATCCTCTTCCAAGTTGTTTTGCTTTAAATTTTGCCGGATAATCACTCCGTCCACCACTAATTCAGAAGGTACCCCTTTGTACTTTGACGGCATATGGAGATCTTGGGGAGTAACCGGCGCAACCTGGCTTTTCAACAGTACACTCAATTCACCGTTCGGTTCAGCAATGGCATATTCTACATCCGCGATATTAAACGCATTTTTCTGGCGCAACTGGGTGGTTAAATCATCTACCGTATAGCGCATTTTATGCATATTTCCCTCAAGGATTACCCCATTATGCACCACCACCGTCGGATCGTCGCTCAACAGCTTGTGCACGGGACGGTACTTCACCCCAACCCATTCGGAAAATACGGTTAAAACCAAAAAAACCAGCAGCGCAAACGCATAGATTCCCGCTGGCGTCTTCAAATCCGTGGCCAGGCTGGCAGCAATGGAACCAATAACAATACCGTTAACCCAGTCGGCTATATTCAACCCTCCGACCTGTGACTTGCCAACCAGTCTGGTGATAAAAATAACCCCGGCAAAAGCGCCCAGAGACCTGATTAATATTTCTAGATAAACATTCATAATTTAACACCCCTTCCAATATAATCTACAGATAATAGTTTACCGGCAATAGCGGCGATTATACATGCGGGGTTTGGTTGTCCTGTTTATTGGGAATAATAATAGCGGGTGAGATTGATGGAGAAATACAAAATCTTAAAAAAACTTCATACAAGAAAAAAGATGTTCGAGGAATACCTCAGCCAAATTAAAAGCCCCGCCTGTAAAAGGGGGGCTTCGGTAAAAGAAGTAAGTAAAACAAAACCCGCAGTCAGGTAAACCTGCGGGTTTTTACTTTTGCTTTGGGGCCAAACATGAGCCACAAATGACAGCTCAAAGGTCACATTAGGCAAATTTGTTCTATTTCCCAGTACACACAGTTTTCAAGTACTCCCTAAACCCATCCGCCAAGTCGGGCCGCGCCAGGGCAAACTCCACCGTCGCCTGAAGATAACCCAACTTGTCACCCACGTCATAGCGGCGGCCTTCATAAGCCAAACCGTACATTAGCTGCTCACGGCACAATACCTTTAACGCGTCGGTAAGCTGAATCTCCCCGCCGGCTCCCGGCTTGGTTTCGGCCAGGATCGAGAAGATGCGCGGGTTAATAATATAACGGCCCATTACCGCCAGCCGGGACGGGGCGCTTTCAACAGGAGGTTTTTCAACAAGATCGATTAGCCTGAAAACCGTTTCATTTTCCGGAATTGCGTTAATAATACCGTACTTACTTACATCTTCCCGGGGTACTTCATGGACTGCAATAATAGTAGATTGTAAATCCTCGTACAAGTTGATCATCTGTTTGAGACAAGGTACTTTACTCCGTATGATATCATCACCTAAAAGCACCGCGAAAGGCTCGTCACCGACAAACTGGCGGGCGCAATAAATCGCGTGCCCGAGCCCCAAAGGCTCCTTTTGCCTCACATAATAAATATCAACAAGCTCGCTGATATCCTGCACCAGTTTCAGAAGATCGAACTTCCCTTTTTCTTTTAACTGATATTCTAATTCCACCGACTTGTCAAAGTGGTCTTCGATAGCCCGTTTATTCCTGCCTGTAATAATTAATATATCTTCAATTCCGGACTCAATCGCTTCCTCAACAATGTACTGGATAGTCGGCTTGTCTACGATGGGCAGCATCTCTTTTGGTTGCGCCTTAGTAGCAGGCAAAAAGCGGGCACCCAAGCCCGCCGCAGGTATAATAGCTTTTCTAACTTTCATATGCATACCTTCCCATTCATAACTTGTCCGGCTTACATCCCCGAAGGCCGTTGTTGTTTTCCAGAATGCGGCAAATATGAGCCTGGCTTGCCTATCCCGGTGACGCCTATTTTGTTCGCTACGATTAAGATAGTGGTAGAAAGTACCGCTAATAACAGGACAGCCTGTTTTTGCGTAATCATAGTCATAATGATAGCACTCAAGCTAAGAATAATATTAATCGCGTAAATACACAATACTGTCTGGCGGTGACTAAGTCCCATATCCATCAGTCTATGGTGCAAATGCTCCTTATCCGGCTGAAAAATAGGCCTATGCCCGCAATATCTCCTAACAATGGCAAAAACTGTATCAAGTAGAGGAATCCCCAGGATTACCACCGGGATAATTACTGAGATGAAGGTAGGACCCTTGGCCAGCCCCATTATAGCTAAAACGGCCACGCTGTAACCCAGGAACATTGAGCCCGAATCCCCCAGGAATATCCGTGCCGGGTAAAAATTGTAGCGTAAAAAACCAAATACCGCGCCGGCAAGGATCAGAGCCAGTATCACAGCCACCTCCTGGCCAGGCGAACTGCTGCCGGCCCGGGCGACCTCAATCCATACGGTTGCCGCCAGAGTCAGCAGGGCGATGAAAGTGGTACCCCCGGCAAGCCCGTCCAGACCGTCGATCAGGTTAACGGCATTAGTGACCGATACCAGCCATAATACAGTAACAGGGATACTGAACAAACCCAGGGTGATCATTTGAGCGGATAATGGGTTCGTTATAAATTCCACTTTAAGACCGAAAGGTATTACCGCGAAAGCTGCCAACACCTGCCCCGCCAGCTTTATCCGTGGTGAAACCCCCCTGGTATCGTCAATTACACCAAGCAATACAATTAACGAACCACCGATAATCAACCCAATGGCCTGTCTGGCTACCTCTTGGGAAGTAATCATCACTGAAGCCACAAAGCTAAGATATATAGCCAGCCCGCCCAGCCTGGGCATTAGCCGTTCATGCACTTTCCTCCGATTTGGCCGGTCTAAGGCCCCACATTTAAAAGCCCACTTCCTGACCCATGGTGTAATCAAAAGTGCTGTTCCAAAAGCCAGAAGAATAGCCGTTACCGGTAGCTGCACTTTTATCCCTCCAGTGAGGCAAGTCCAAAACACAATACCATAAATATTTTATCCGATTAAGCTTTGATAGGACAATTACAAAAAATAATAGTAAACAAGCTAATTAAATGATTATTATACGTTTATGTATAATTCTTGACAAATGACTTTGTATTATTTCCTCTAACTCCTTATTACATTTAATTTCGCTAAATTAATCCTTGTTCTTTTGCACCATAAACATCAGTTCAGCCTCTGCGGCAATCTCTTCCCCTACATAAGCAACCGCGTAGCTTTTACCAACCTTGCTGCGCAGCTTTAAAACTTCTACCTCGATACGCAGTTGATCACCCGGAACAACCTGGCGGCGGAAACGGGCTTTGTCTATTCCTGCAAAAAGAGCTATTTTACCCGCAAATTCGGGTAGTTTTAATATTGCCACCGCTCCCACCTGCGCCATAGCCTCAACAATCAGCACTCCCGGCATAACCGGATAACCTGGGTAATGCCCCCAGAAATAAGGTTCGTTAGCGGTAACATTTTTAATACCTACAGCTTTTTTGCCCCCTTCGACTGAGAGGATCCGGTCAACCAATAAAAATGGGTAGCGATGCGGCAATATTTCCTGAATCTGATTAATATCCAGCAAAGTGCATACCTCCTCAAACATCAGTAGTCAGTAGTCAGAATTCAGTAGGGATTACTGCATTCTTTATGGGTATTTAAACCTTAAAACCAAAGATTATTTCCCTCCTAACTCCTGACGTATATATTCAGTAAACCAGGTGGAGGCGCGGCGTTATCGTTAGCGAACGACTTGCGCAGCGCCGTTAGCAACACCCAGCGAAGCGAGGGTAACCGAACTGCGGCGCGAAACCAGCGGGCAACTCAAGTAGCGAATATGAGTATAAGTAGCTTAGAGGTTTATAGGCTTGATCATAACCAGTCTACCGCCGCCTTTGCAGCGCCGCTAGTTCGGTCCGAAGCGAGCCGTGGTGTTGCCGGAGCGGAATTAATTGGGGACATTCCTTCCCTGATTTTCAAAACAACTTTCGTTTTTATTTTAACCAAGGAAGGTGTGTCCCCTTTCCTCTGAGTGAGCGGTGATAACGCTGTGCCTCCACGGCCGGGTTCACTGAAAAGTTACCTCCTGATTAATTACATTTCATCATTTCGTAATAGAGGCTGGCGATTTCACCCGCCATTTTTTCAGCGGAAAATCTTATCTCCACTTCTTCC
>MVQK01000222.1 GCA_002067515.1 Pelotomaculum sp. PtaB.Bin013
TCCTTCCTTGCCGACAAAAGGTTCGGGGGGAATTAACTCTATACCCCGTGATTCCGGGTCATAAAGCGTCAGCGATTCGCGCATTTTGGCCTGGTAACCGTCCCCCAGCACAAATGTGGGAAAGCGGTACTTCCACGCTGTGTTAAAAGCCTTGATTGTATAATCATAGAGTTCCTGGTGACTGGATGTGGAGTAAACTATACGCATACCCTCTCCATTGCCGCCGATAGTGGTCATCGTCACTTCCTGCTGGGAATAAATCACTGTGGCAGTGGACGGGCCGCCTCTCTGCTGGATAATCAATACAGTAGGCAAACGCATCATTTCTGCCATGGACATCGGTTCCTGCATCAGGGTGTTGCCCGGCCCGGCGGTGGCTGTAAAAGCTTTGCGACCGGCCATAACGCCGCCGATGGTAGTAAAACCGGCTGAAAGTTCATCTTCTGTCTGCAAAAAGTTTTTATCATATTTGGGCGCCAGTCTTGTCCAATAGTGCATGATTTCGTTTTGCGGCGTAATCGGGTAGCCATACATGATGTCGGCCTTGGCGGCCAGCGCAGCCCAGGCAACCACCTCGTTGCCGGTCATAAACGCCCTTTTTTCCTGCTCAACTATTTTTCTTGACACTAGTGATCCCCCTTCGGTCAATTTCCGTTAATAAATTACCAAAATGCCTTCTGCATGTATCTTGTCAGAACGCGGACCGGATTGCCCATGCAGTCGACATCACCGATTTCTTCAGCTATACCTGTCACGGCGGCAGTCGCCACTACCGGCAAACCAAGATACCGGGCAGCCTCCGCAACCACCCGCGCCCCTTCCTGAACTACCTCTGGCGTGGTTTCATCAGCGAGGTGGGTATTGTTCAGCAGTCCGTCGACCCTGCTCATCTCCCTGACATGCTCCACAATATCTTCGACTCCGGCCGTCATGGGACGCGAGATATTAATCACGGCGATTACCTGCAAATCCGGGTCGGTTGTGGCGCCTTCCAATAAATTCAGCGTTCTGGTGCCTTCCACACCGTAACCGATGTCCAGGATGATATCCCCTTCATGACGCAGCGCCCACCTGGCGCTTGGTTTTAAAATTGTACCAGCCTCACCAAGCCCAACGGTTTCTTTAGTCTTCCAAGCTATAACATTGATGCCCAGGGCTTTTAAATCTTCCTGAATCGGCCGCAAGGTGTAAACCGGCTCGACAATGTCCAGGTCGACCAGGGTAACCATCCTGCCCTGGCGGGCCAGCGCCAAAGCCCGGTTTAAAGCATTCTCACTTTTACCCCCGGCATACTCGCCGGTATACGCCTCCACTATTCGCCTCGACATTATTATGCTCACCTGGCCTCAAATGCATCACTACCCCCAACCGCCCCTTGCCACCAGGTTTTCGCTCCTTTCAAATTTTAATTTGTCCACTACTTTGGATTAATATCCCGCTATCACCAAGATGCTGATAAGCTTTGTGAGTAACCCTGCGTCCGGACGGCGATCTGCTGATATACCCGGTTTTCAGCAAAAAAGGCTCTACCATATCCTGCAGGGTATCCACTTCCTCATTAAGCGTAGCGGCAATTGCCTCTATACCAACCGGACCGCCTTGATAATTCTCGATTATCGTTTTCAGGTATGATTTATCCATTCCGTCAAGGCCTTCCGGGTCGATACCTTCCAACCCGAGAGATTTTATCGCTATTTCTTCATTTATCGAGCCGTCGCCGATTACTTCAGCATAATCCCTCACTCTTCTTAAGAGCCTGTTGGCAATCCTGGGCGTACCCCTGGAGCGCCTGGCGATTTCCAGAGCTCCTTTCTCATCAACAGGCACGTTGAGTATTGAACTCGACCTTTTTACTATCTCGCCTAATTCTTCCGTTGAATAAAAATCGACATGATGCAGGATGCCAAAGCGGTCACGCAAAGGTGACGACAAAAGACCGGCCCTTGTAGTTGCTCCCACCAGGGTAAAATGTTTGATATTTACCTTGATGGTCTTGGCGAACGGCCCTTTATCCACGACAAAGTCTATTTTAAAGTCTTCCATCGCGGAGTATAAAAATTCTTCAACCGGCCGGGGCAGCCGGTGTATTTCATCAATAAACAAGACATCCGCGTACTGCAGGTTTGTCAGTATGCCCATCAGGTCCCCGCTCCGCTCAATGGCCGGACCGGAGGTGCAAATAATATTGGATGACATTTCATTGCTGATAATATGAGCTAAGGTTGTTTTCCCCAAGCCCGGCGGGCCGTAAAGCAAAACATGGTCTATCGGTTCGCCCCTCTTTTTCGCCGCTTTTATCGAAATGCCCAGGCGGGTAAGCAAATCTTTCTGGCCTATGTAGTCGGATAATTTATCCGGTCTGAGCGACCACTGAAACTTTTCCTCGCCGGGCTGCTCATTAGTATCGATTAAACGGAGCCGCGTCAAAAAATTCACCTCTCCTAAAATGATTTGGCCTTGTTTCGATAAATCTCTTCTAACAGCTCTTCCGCTGTCAGAATATTATGATTCTTAGAAACAGTATCCTTAATCATCCTCTTTGCCTCGCCTAAATTGTATCCCAATTGAAGCAGCACCTGCAACGCTTCATTGCCAATGCCGGGATCAGGCCGGCCGACGTCGGCATCATCAGTTTCTCCGGAAGCTGTTGTGAAGCCGGCAACTTTGCCCCGGAGCGACGCTATTATTTTATTGGCTGTTCTTTCCCCAATTCCTTTAAGTTTTTTCAGAGTTTCGACATCCGATTTTTCAATGGCCCCCGCAATTGCTGAAATTGGGATCGTTACGGCCGCCAGGGCGGTTTTCACCCCAACTTTGGCCACACTGGTAAACAACTGAAAAAATTCTTTATCGGCTTCATCTTCAAATCCAATCAAAGTTGGCGTTTGATGTCCGCCGGCGATGTTGCTTTCGATATAGTAAATTGTGTGCAGCGAAATTCTTTCACCGATTTTTTGGGTTTGAAAACGTTCCCTGGAAAAACTCGTCAAGCATACCTCGTATGTAATGTTGTCAACGTCCAGCAATATCCCTTTTGGGCTTAGCCCGGCATAAGCGCCGCTAATTTTTACAATCATCTAACAGCCCTCCAGGTCATGGCCATGAAAAATGTGGCATAAAGCCACGGCAATGGCATCCGCGACGTGATCCGGACGAGGCAGCGTATCAAGCTTAAGCCTGGCCTGAACCATTTTCTGTACCTGGCCTTTAGTGGCGCCACCAGTGCCGGTGAGCGACTGCTTCACTTTTCTGGCCGGGTAATGGTAAACTTTTATGCCCGCCCGCCCTGCGGCCAACAGGCACACACCTCTCGCGTGCGCCATCAGCAAGGCGGTCTTTGGATTATTGTAATCTGAAAACAATTCTTCTATGGCAAAGACAGCTGGTTTGAACTCATCGATTATATCGTCTAAACCGGCATATATTTGTGTCAGCCTGTCCTCCAGGGGATGCCCGGCCTTCGTCTTAATTATTCCCCCTTCAATTAGTTGAATAACAAAACTATTTTCATAGTCCAAGACAGCATAGCCCGTCGCGGCCAATCCCGGGTCCACCGCCAAAACACGTAACATGTCCGACATGTTAAGCATCACATTCTTTAGAATTTCCTAAATTATAATATACAATAATAAAAATTCAAACCCGAAAGTTTGAATTTTTCCGACTCTATATTGTATACTTTTCAAATAATAAAGTAATGAACAAGCACCAACAGCGCCACCCCGGGCAGTTGGAGAACCCCGGCGGTCAGGAGGGTAACCGGATTGATGGCGATATGCAAGCCCAGGTGCCCGAAGACAGCGTTTATCGCGAGCAGCAAGCCCCCTCCCAGCAGCATGCACGCGGCCAGGCGCACTAACAGCCGCAACGGCTGAAACAAAGCCGTGCCAATCAAATATAGCCCCAACAGACCTGCCAAACCGATAAAAACAAATTTCCCCTCCAATCCGGAGCACCCCCTTTGCACCATTATATGGCCAGGGATGGAAAATATTACTTCATTTCCCGCCTTCCTTCCAGGGACTTGCTCAAGGTTATTTGATCCGCATATTCCAGGTCGGCGCCCACGGGCAAACCATGCGCTATCCGCGTGACCTTCAGATTCAGGGGTTTAAGCAGTCCGGCCAGGTACAACGCGGTGGCGTCGCCTTCCACGTTCGGATTGGTTGCCAGGATTAATTCAAGCACTTCCCCGCCTTCGAGGCGCTTGAACAATTCTTTTATGCGCAGTTGCTCAGGCCCGACACCGTCCATTGGCGATATAGCCCCGTGCAGCACGTGATAAAGCCCTTTAAACGCCCTGGTCTTCTCCATTGCCACGACGTCCCTGGGACGTTCCACCACACAGATCACATCCCGCCTGCGC
>MVQK01000223.1 GCA_002067515.1 Pelotomaculum sp. PtaB.Bin013
TTTAAATAGATTTCCCAAATATTGCGGAGGTGTTATTATGCGAGCAGTACTAGCCCTGGAAGACGGCACCGTTTTTACCGGCGAAGCTTTTGGCGCAACAGGTGAAAGATGGGGTGAAGTGGTTTTCAATACCGGGATGACCGGTTACCAGGAGGTTCTCACCGACCCTTCATACTGTGGCCAAATCGTTGTGATGACCTACCCATTAATCGGTAACTACGGCATCATGAAAGAGGACTTCGAGTCAAAAAAGTCGTACGTCCGCGGCTTCGTTGCGCGGGAGGAGTGCAATCGGCCCAGCAATTGGAGACTTTCCGAAATCATTGACACTTTTTTAAAGAGAGAAAACGTGATCGGCCTGGCCGGCATTGATACCCGTGCCCTAACCAGACGACTCCGCAGTTTCGGAACCATGCGCGGCATCATCAGCACCAGCGCCGCCGATATACAGTCGCTTGTGGAACAGGCGCGCAATTGTCCACACCTTACCGGGCAAGATCTGGTCCCTACTGTGGCCACCACTGAAGTTTACACATTGCCTGGTGACGGTCACCGTGTTGTCTTGATGGATTTCGGCGCTAAACTAAATATTATTCGCTGTCTTCAGGAACGCAATTGTGAAGTGGTAGTTGTGCCCCCGAACACGACAGCCAATGACATTCTTGCCTTGCACCCGGCTGGGGTTATGCTCTCTAACGGTCCTGGCGACCCTACCGACGTGCCTTATGCGATTGAAACGGTTCGTTCATTAATCGGCAAACTTCCCGTTTTTGGTATTTGTCTTGGCCACCAGATTCTTGGTCTGGCCTTGGGCGCCAAGACCTATAAAATGAAGTTCGGCCACCGGGGAGCCAATCACCCGGTAAAGGATCTGGAAACCGGACGGGTTTATATTTCCTCGCATAATCATGGATTCTCAGTTGATGAGGAATCAATGAAAGGGCTGGACATTGTCGTCTCCCACCGCAACTTGAACGACGGCACGGTGGAAGGTCTGAAGCACAAATACCTGCCGGTCTTTTCCGTGCAATACCACCCCGAAGCCTCACCCGGTCCGAGAGACTCCGAATACATTTTCGAACAGTTCATGGCTATGATGGATAAGGGGGGGAGGTAACATGCCGCTAAAAAAAGGTATCAATAAAGTAATGGTTATCGGCTCCGGCCCCATTATTATCGGCCAAGCAGCCGAATTTGACTACGCCGGCACCCAAGCTTGCCGTTCCTTGCGGGATGAAGGCCTGGAAGTGGTTTTGGTAAACTCCAATCCAGCCACGATTATGACAGACGCCAACATGGCCGACCGGGTGTATATCGAGCCCTTGACACCGGAATTTGTCGCCAGAGTAATCCGGCAGGAAAAACCGGACGGCCTGCTCCCCACCCTGGGCGGGCAGGTAGGTCTGAACCTGGCCTTGCAACTTGCGGAATCCGGTATTCTGGCCAGGGAAGGAGTACAGCTTCTGGGTACCTCTTTAGAGGCGATTAAGCGCGCCGAAGACCGGGAATTATTTAAGGAAATGATGCAGACAATCGGGGAGCCTATTCCCGAAAGCATAATTGTTTCAACACTGGAAGAAGCCGAGAACTTTGCCCGCGAAATCGGGCTGCCCTTAATCGTGCGCCCGGCCTACACCCTCGGCGGCACCGGCGGGGGCATCGCTTACACAATGGATGAGTTGCGCAACATCACAACCAGAGGTTTAAAATACAGCATCATTGACCAGGTGTTGATCGAGCGCTGCGTGGTGGGCTGGAAGGAATTGGAGTACGAGGTAATGCGGGACAGCGCCAATAACTGCATTACCATCTGCAATATGGAAAACATAGATCCGATGGGAATCCACACCGGGGACAGCATCGTGGTGGCTCCTTCGCAAACCTTGAGCGATAAAGAATATCAGCTATTAAGAACAGCGTCCCTGAAGATTATTCGCGCTCTTGGTATAGAAGGTGGTTGTAATGTGCAATTTGCCCTGGACCCCGCCAGTTTTCAATATTACGTGATCGAAGTCAACCCCAGGGTTTCCCGTTCTTCCGCCCTGGCCTCCAAGGCCACCGGTTACCCGATAGCCAAAGTGGCGGCTAAAATTGCCATGGGCTTGACCCTGGACGAGATTAAAAACGCGGTTACCGGTAAGACCTATGCTTGTTTTGAACCGGCATTGGACTATGTGGTTATTAAATACCCCCGCTGGCCGTTTGACAAGTTCGCCCTGGCCGACCGTGAATTGGGCACTCAGATGAAAGCCACCGGAGAGGTAATGGCGATCAACCGCACCTTCGAAGGCGCGCTGTTAAAGGCTGTCCGCTCTTTGGAAATCGGGTTGGACTATTTGAAACTGCCTGGAGCGGAATTATTAAGTTCGGAGGAGCTTGAAGCCAAACTGGCCTGCGCGGAAGATGAACGTCTTTTTCTTGTCGCCGAAGCTTTGCGCCGGGGCTTGACCATTGAGCGGGTACATGATATTACCAAAATAGACCGCTTTTTTCTTGATAAAATCCAGGGTATCCTGCAGCTTGAAAATGAAATTTGTCGCACCGCTGAAGAGGGCATATCCCCTGCCCTGCTAGAACAAGCCAAGAAATTTGGCTTCTCCGACGCCCACCTGGCCAAACTGACCGGGCTGGATCAATGTGAGATAAGGGCTAGACGCAAAGAAAACGGAATTTTGCCCACTTTTAAAATGGTAGATACCTGCGCCGCCGAGTTTGAAGCTGAAACGCCCTACTATTATTCTTCATACGATCAGGAAGACGAGTCCCAGGCCACATCCCAGCGCAAGGTTATGGTGCTGGGCTCCGGCCCGATCCGGATCGGACAGGGTATTGAGTTTGACTACTGCTCTGTGCACTCTGTCTGGGCGCTCCGTGAGCAAGGATTTGAAGCAATTATTGTTAATAATAACCCCGAAACAGTAAGCACTGATTTCGACACCGCCGACAGGCTCTACTTCGAGCCTCTGGTCACTGAGAATATCTTAAACATCTTGGACAGGGAAAAACCCGAGGGAGTAATTGTGCAGTTCGGTGGCCAAACGGCCATAAATCTGGCCAAGCCTCTTGAAAACGCCGGCATCAGGATATTGGGAACTACCGTGGAAGATATTGACCGGGCTGAAGACCGCGAACGGTTTGACAGCCTGCTTATTGAGTTGGGTATACCTAAACCGCCAGGCCGTACTGCTTTTTCGGTGGATGAAGCGGTCATAATCGCTTCCGAGATTGGGTTCCCGGTGCTGGTGCGTCCCTCTTATGTCCTTGGCGGCCGGGCCATGGAGATTGTCTATAATAATGACGATTTATTGAATTACATGGCCACTGCGGTAAAAATAACACCTGAACACCCTGTGCTGGTGGATAAGTACCTCTTCGGCAAGGAGCTTGAGGTTGACGCCATTTCTGACGGAGTGGACATTATGATTCCGGGAATCATGGAGCATATTGAGCGGGCGGGTGTTCATTCCGGTGACAGCACCGCGGTTTATCCACCACAAACACTAAGTCCAAAGATAAAAGAACAAGTTGTCGATTATACCATCAGACTGGCCCGGGCTTTAAACGTTAAAGGTCTTATAAATATTCAGTACGTGCTGCATGACGATGGAATTTATGTACTTGAGGTCAACCCCCGGTCCAGCCGTACCGTGCCATATCTGAGCAAGATTACCGGCATCCCGATGGTTAACCTGGCTACAAAAATTATTATGGGCAGTACTTTAAAGGAAATGGGCTACCACTCCGGGCTCTATCCTGAAGGTGACGTTATCGGTGTAAAAGCTCCTGTTTTCTCCTTTGCAAAGCTGCTCCAGGTGGATATTTCATTAGGTCCGGAAATGAAATCAACCGGAGAGGTCATGGGCGTTGACCGCGACTTTAAAGTAGCTCTATTTAAGGCAATGGTCGCAGCCGGGAGTATGTTTCCTAAAGAGGGAACCGTCCTGGTCACTATAGCCGACCGGGATAAAGAAGAAGCCCTGCCGGTCATCCGGAGCCTGGAAGACTTGGGCTACCGTATCCTTGCCACTTCCGGAACCGCGGAGCTAATCAGAAAAGCCGGTTTGCCGGTGGAACAAGTGAAGAAAGTTCACGAAGGCTCCCCGCATATTGTTGACTTGATCCGGGCAAATAAAATAAACCTGGTGATCAACACCTTGACCAAAGGTAAAGCGCCGGAGCGGGACGGCTTCCAAATCCGCCGGGCGGCAGTTGAATACGGTGTTCCCTGCCTGACATCGCTGGATACCACCCGCGCTATTATAGATGTTCTCGCTGAAGAAAAGGAAAAGGAG
>MVQK01000224.1 GCA_002067515.1 Pelotomaculum sp. PtaB.Bin013
CCTTAACCATCCCTGGACTTTCCGCGATTATTTTATCTTTTCGCAAGCATTCGGCCATAAAATTAGTAACTTCCGTCTGGTAGCGTGTGGCCAGCAATTTTGATACCTTGACTTCTTCTTGCAACCGGTTAAGCTCTGTAATGTCGCGAATGTTAGTGACTACTCTGGTAACATTTCCCTTATCGTCAAAAACAGGATTGCCGGTAACCATCACTTCTTTACCATTATGGAGTTTCTGCACACCAGTTACTGTGCGTTTTCCCCTCAGTGCTTTGACCGTAATAGGCTCGCACAGAAGGATACCGTCCTTAAATAAGTTATTAGCATATTTACCCTCAATATGCGATGCATCTAATCCGCATATACGAGCAAGCGACTGATTAATTCTGGTAATCCTACCCTTAAGGTCGGTAATCATCAACCCGTCAAAAGAAGATTCTATGATAGCGTTTAATTCCCGGTATAGCTGTTGTACTGAAGCAAATTTGTCCGGAATGTTATTAGTTTCCATAATATCTGTATCCTAACATGTAAAGTATTTTAATCATCCCTATTATTATCTAGCTGCCTTAATTAATCGCTTTCTTTTCCTGAATCTTAAGAGGTCGACAAAGGCTTCCATTCTTGTCGCCATTCCCGCTTTACCGGTTTGCTCATCCAGAAAAAATGTCAGCACAGGAATATCCCAGTCCGAGCTTACTTTAGTAAGTATAGTACGCGCTACTATTTCAGGTATACAACTAAAAGGCGCCAACTGGATAACCCCGTCAAAACCTTTCTTGGCACAAAGAATGGTTTGACCTATGGTATCTTGCGCATGGCCGCCAATCACTTCAGGCAGGTACTGCGCAGCCGCGTCCCTTGCCGTCACACCTTCGAAGGACTCCTTCCACGCATTATCGGCAATCCACCCGGTCAGATACATTTCGCGGTTCACTTCTACACCAAGATTGCCAAGCATCTCCTCAATTTCATGGTTGCTGGACGGTTCTATCAGCACATATACTTCACCGACCAGGCCGATGCGTAAAACATCCCTTTCGCTATCCTGCGGTATAGATCGCAGGGCATCCGTAGCTGCCGCTTCAGCTTCCACAACCTGTTCCGTCGTATAAGCCTTCTCGATCCAGTCCAAGACCTCCCGGTATACTTTGGTTGTCATTCCACGGTTAATTTCACGGGGCCGAATAACATGGGACAGCTTTTCAATGTTGTCGAGAGCTATCTGTTTACGCCACCAGCGTTTGATGCAGGCAATGACAGCTTTAATCGAAAGGCGGGCCTGGTTAAGCTCCCATATGCTTTTTAAAAATTTAAAAGGAAACTGATTCGGTGATTCAATAACAACCATTCTTACGTTATAACCAATGTCTTGAAGTATTTTATGGTGCAGCATTGCATACTCACCCGCCCTGCAAGGACCGGAGCCGCCCGAGGTATAAATAGTATCCGCGCCCATTTCGATAGTTTCCAGGTAGGTGCCCATAAGAATTTTTAGCGGCAGGCAGGAGAACTCAGGTGTGTACCTTACACCCAAGTCCAGCGTGCGTTTGCTTGGACGGGGAGGGATAACCACTTTATTCCCCAAATCCTCCATGAGCATCTTTATACTCCTATATTGTTGCGGCCAGCAATATTTGAACCCGAATCAGTCTATATGGTTAGAATTACATGACCCTTACGAGGGTTTTTCTTTTTTGGGGAGAAGAAGTGTAACAGAAAAAACGAAGAGGCGTTAACCCTGTGGTTTGGCCGCCCCGGGAGAAACACCTCTTCACGACGCAAGGCGTGCGTCATGAATATTATCCCATCAAAACAATCCAAAAGACAAGGGGTAATTCCTGATCCAAACCGCCCAACCTGTTGCCCCATATGCAAACGTGAAGCCCCACCAGGCCGGGTGTTTAATCGGGTTAATACAATTTTCAGAAAGCGTGACGGTAAAACGACACAGCGCTACCGATGTGTTTGGCCTGATTGCAGAGAAACATTTTCCGTGCGGCCCGCAGACCACCAGGACTTTGCTTCACAAGAAAACGCTGTCGAGGCCTACTCTGCTTTAAAGGGTACATACAGGCAACTATCAGAGCAGACCGGATACAGTCCCAGTTCAATTTGGCGTTGGGTAAACCAGGCCTGCCGGGAGGTGAGCAGTTGGTTACGTGGATTGACAACAGTGGTTATGGAATGGCTGCCCGGGACCTCTGTGCAACTGGTAGTGCGGGAAGAGAAACGGAAAGCCTGGCATAGCCGGCGGATACGCCGGCCCGGGAAGATAGACCAACTCCTCCAACTGGAACAGTTGCCCGGCTGGGTCCAAAAGTGCCGCCAGACAGTAGCGGATTTGCCGCCTGTACCAGAAGGGCATTTAGCTTTCTGTCGGGTCGTACTTCCCAGGCTGTGTTGAATGGAAATATTTCCTACCACACTAAGTAGAACAGCACTGGGCGCCAAGTTGTGCTAACGTGGGCCATGAGGAGGTGGTCCATAATGGACGAACAACAGCGAACAGCTATAGCCTTACACCGGTACGCCATAATCGATGACCTGGTTGGCGTAGATCTGGCCTGTGGGGAAAAGAGCACCCTTCTGGAAGAGTTGGCGACAACCCACGGTATATCTGTCTCTACGATTAAGCGTTATGTACGGTATTATGAGGAATCCGGCTTTAACGGGTTATTGCCGAAAACACGTTCTGATGCCGGGGCGTCCCGCGCCATTCCCCCTGAAGCCCTGGAAATAGCCTTCAGGCTGCGCCGGGAGCTACCGTCCCGCAGTACTCCTACCATTATACGGATGTTGGAGCAGGAGCGTGAGGAATGGCGGGGTAACATTCGCCGTTCCACCCTGGACGACCATTTCCGCCGGGCCGGCCATGGATTCGGATTCCACCCGTCTGACGGGCCCCAGAGATGAAATCCGTTCTAGAATTTCCTGGCCGGAAATAAAGCCTTTCATCCGGGCATCGGCCGCCCCGTTTCCGGTCCTGGGAGGGGACTATGTCGGACCAGAATGTCTTTCCCGAATGGAGGAGCTTCCTGGGCTCCCCGGACGGGGAGGACGAACGTTCTTTCGTCAAATTCGTCGTAAAACGCTCGGGACAGGTCGAGAAGTACGACCGCTCCAAGATCGAGGCGGCCGTAGCTAAGGCCTTCCGCGCCGTATCCGGAGTGGCGGAACGGGACGCGGTGGAGAGGCTGGCCGCCGCCGTGGAGGAACGGCTCCGCCTCCTCCTTGCCGGCCGGCACCGCAATTCCATCCCCGCCATCGAGGAGATCCAGGACGTCGTGGAGACGGTCCTGGTGGAGGCCAAGGAAGTGGAGGTGGCCAAGGCCTACATCCTCTACCGGGCCCGCCACGAGGTGCTCCGGGATACCAAGACCCTCATGCTGGACATCAACTCCACCATGGACGGGTATCTGGCCCAGGCGGACTGGCGGGTCAAGGAAAACGCCAACGTCAACTACTCCCTGGGCGGATTGATCCTGCACAACTCGGGCTCCATCACCGCAAACTATTGGCTCAAGAACATCTACCCCGAGGAGATAGCCCAGGCGCACAGGTCCGCGGATTTCCACATCCACGACCTGTCCATGTTCTCCGGGTACTGCGCTGGATGGTCCCTCCGGGCTCTGATCAAGGAGGGCTTCGGCGGGGTGCCGGACAAGATCTCCTCCACCCCCGCCAAGCACCTGTCCACCCTGATCCAGCAGATGGTGAACTTCCTGGGGGTCCTCCAGAACGAGTGGGCGGGAGCCCAGGCCCTCTCGTCCTTCGACACCTACCTGGCGCCCTTCGTCAAGGCCGACTCCCTGCCGGAGTCGGAGGTCAAGCAGTGCGTGCAGAGTTTCCTCTTCGGGGACTGCCAGGCGGAGATGGACCTGATCAACAAGGTTTTCATCGACCTCCTGCTCCAGGGAGACGCCGAGGGCCGGGGCTTCCAGTACCCGATCCCGACGTACAACGTGACTCGGGACTTCAACTGGGACACCCCGAACGCCCGGCGTCTTTTCGAGATGACCGCCAAGTACGGCACCCCCTATTTCCAGAACTTCATCAACTCCGACCTCGATCCCGGGGATGTCCGCTCCATGTGCTGCCGCCTCCAGCTGGACAAGAGGGAGCTCCGCAAACGCGGCGGGGGCCTGTTCGGAAGCGACGAGCTGACCGGATCCATCGGGGTGGTGACCCTGAACCTTCCCCGGGTCGGGTACCTTGCCGATTCCAGGACGGATTTTTTCCGCCGCCTGGACCGGCTTCTGGACCTTGCCGCCCTGAGCCTGAG
>MVQK01000225.1 GCA_002067515.1 Pelotomaculum sp. PtaB.Bin013
CGGATTTTACAGGAAATGCAAAAACAGGGGGCTAAGGTTAAATATATAGACCTCACGAGTGTGGGAAAACCTGTGATCAAGTATTAGGAATCGCGAGCACTGCTTCAACCCGGGTAGATTATTATAAATTTAAGAAATACCCTGGTTTTAAGGAGGGGTGGTGAAATTGAAATACTATCAGTGGATGTTTGCGGTAATAGGTCTGGTTCTGGGATTAATGCTAGCTTTCCAGTTTCGCTTTACTAAAGAAATCCAACGTATTGAATCGGTGCAGAGAGTGCAGGAACTGTCGACCGAGGTAAGCCAGATGAAGAATGATCACGAAGCGCTTCAGACCCAGGTTAACACCTTGCGTGCCGAGCTGGATAGCGCTACTCCCCAGAGCCCGGATCTGAAGGATGAACTGGAGAAAGCCAAAGCGGAAGCAGGTGTTTCCGATTTGAGCGGGCCAGGGGTTGAGGTTACTCTGAATGACAGCAATATTATTCTCCGCCCGGGACAAAATCCTAACCTTTATGTGTTGCATGATGAGGATTTGCTAAAGGTCTTAAATGAAATAAACGCGGCCGGAGCTGAGGCAGTATCCATCAACGGTCAAAGACTGCTGGCTACCACCGAGGTTAGGTGTACGGGCCCGACAATTGTTTTGAACAAGAGTAAACGCCTGGCGCCGCCATATGTAATTACAGCAATCGGCAATCCGGACACTTTGGAGAATTCTCTGAAAATGAAGGGCGGGGTGGCAGAGGATCTCCAGGTTTGGGGAATTCAAGTTTCAGTTAAAAAACTAGCGCAAGTTACCGTGCCGGCGTACAGTGGCGGGATCAAATTTGAATACGCGAAAGCAGCCGGTTAGGAGAGAGTTGTTTTGAACAAGTCAATTTATTTTTCTGTTGCTTTAGTTTCAATCATACTGGGTTTAATTATCGCATTTCAATTTCGAACTGCCAGCGGTATCGACCGCGGAGTGCCTTCTGGCCGTGAGCAGGAATTAACCATGGAGAAGCGTCAATTGCAAAAAGATATGACTCAACTCCGTGAAGAAGCGGGCGACTTGACGGCCAAACTTGAAGAGGCAGGTAAAGGTTCCTCCCAAGCCAATGACGCCTTTAACAGCGAGTTGTTCAAAATAAGACTTTACGCCGGACTAACAAAAGTTGAAGGTCCCGGCGTCGAGGTGACTTTAGACAACCTCCCCGAAAACGCCAGGCCGGGCGGGAATCCTGATCTTTACTCTGTTAAAGATTACGACTTGCTGAAAGTGATTAATGATTTACGCGGCGCCGGGGCGGAAGCCATCGCCGTGAATAATCAACGGATTCTTGCGACCAGCGAGGTCCGCCAGGCCGGAAACCACATTAATGTGAATCTGACCAAACTCACCGCTCCTTATCAGGTGACTGCCATTGGAAATGCCATAACATTAAAAAGCAGCTTGGAAATTAAGGGGGGGCTTGTAGAAAACTTGAGTGATCGCATAACGGTAAAAGTGGAGGCGAGGGATAATATAGTAATACCTGCTTTTACCGGCGATCTGCATTTTGATTATGCCAGACCAACGCAAAGAGGGTGATCTGTTATGTGGCTGGGACTATGGTTGGCGGTATTTGGCCTGGGAGTGGGAATCATGGTCGGGTTGAACATTCCTCTAGTATTACCTCAAGCCTATGCCAAATATATTTCAGTGGCAGCTCTGGCTGCTATGGATTCAGTATTTGGAGGCATCCGTGCGGCTATGGAAGACCACTTCAACAACGAAATTTTTGTTACCGGTTTCTTTAGCAACGCATTGCTGGCGGCGGGCCTGGCCTTTATAGGTGAACGATTAGGAATTGACCTTTACCTGGCCGCTGTAGTTGCCTTTGGCGTCAGGCTTTTTCAAAATCTTGCAATTATCCGTAGACATTTGTTAAAAAAGTGATTTATCAAAAAGGGAAATTGTATTCCATGTGGAATTCCTTAAACATGGAATCTTAGCAAAACAAGTAAGCCGGTCGGGAGGTTCCGTTCTTGGCCAAAAGACATCCTGCTACGCTGGTTGGTCTTGATCTAGGCAGTTCAAAAACAGCGGTGGTGATTGCTCAGGCTGATAACGATTTCCTGTTGCGGGTAGTCGGCGTAGGCGAAAGTTATGCCTTGGGTGTACAGAAAGGTTCAATTGTTGATATTAAAGCGGCAGCTATATCTATCAAACAAGCGTTAGAAAAAGCGGGGAAAGTGACGGGAGTGAGAGCGCTCCCGGCCTATGTCGGTTATAATGGTTTATCCATAACAACGAGAGAATGCAAGGTTGCTTTAACTGCGGGAAAACGTTTTAGCGGAAGGGTCCAGTTAAAGGATATTGCGGCACACGGAATCCCGGAAGGAGAAAAGCTATTGGCGGTTCTTTCCACACCTAGCATGCTTAGCTTTTTAGAATCGGGGCTCATGTCTGAGGCGCGCGTAATAACTGCCGGAAGCCGTAATTTTGATAACATTATTGAGAGCGCCCGCTTGGCCGGTCTTGCAACACATGATATTATTTACAGTCCCCTGGCGGCCGCAGAAGCACTATTAAGCCCGACCGAGAAGGAACTTGGAACATTGCTTATTGATATTGGCGCGACAGCTGCGACGGTGAGCGTTATCGACCGGGGGCTAATTCGGGAAAGCGCAGTTCTGGCTATAGGCGGCGAGCACATTATTACCGATTTAGCCATATGTTTACATACTTCCCTTGCACAAGCCAGGGAAATCTTAAGACAATCCACTAATAACAGAGAGGCTGGGCAAGGGTATATAGAAATTATTAGGCTTGATGAGGAAAAAGCTGTGAACATCCCTGCTGATTTGGTAAAATCAATAATAACAGCCCGGGTTAAAGAAATTTTAGAAATGGTTACCGGCGCGGTGGAAAAATTTACTTATCCAGGTCAGTTGCCTGGTGGCGCCGTACTTTACGGAGGGGTGGCTAATATGGACGGTCTTTCCTCGTTAGTTGAAAACAGTCTGCGGCTTCCGGTGAGGATAGGTATACCTAAAGAAAGCGGAATGGAATTGGGTCCTCATTATGCGAACGCCTTTGGCCTTGTTAAGTACGGCTTCGTATTATGACAGCGTAAAGGCAAAGGTAAATTTAATTAATTATATATACGTCTGTAGAGGAGGCTAAGGCATGCTTGATTTTGAACTCAACCTTGATCAGTTTGCAAATATAAAGGTTATAGGTGTCGGGGGTGGTGGAAATAACGCGGTAAACCGGATGATCAGCGCCGGATTAAAGGGTGTTGAGTTTATTGCTGTTAACACTGACGCTCAGGCCCTTCACCTGGCACAGGCCAACCAAAAAATCCAAATAGGTATTAAGCTGACAAAAGGTCTGGGTTCAGGCGGCAACCCCGAGATAGGGGAAAAAGCGGCTGAAGAGAGCCGTGATGAAATAATACAGGCTTTAAAAGGATCAGATATGGTTTTTGTCACTTGCGGTATGGGAGGCGGTACCGGCACCGGGGCGGCGCCCATTGTCGCTGAAGTTGCTAAAGAATTGGGCGCTCTGACCGTCGGGGTGGTAACCAAGCCTTTTACTTTTGAAGGACGCAAGCGGGCAAATCAGGCGGAAGGCGGTATTGAAACATTAAAGACCAAAGTTGATACGCTGATTACTATTCCTAATGACCGGTTATTACAGGTGATAGAAAAACACACATCTATTGTCGAGGCTTTTCGTATCGCGGATGATGTGCTGCGTCAGGGTGTCCAAGGCATATCAGATTTGATTGCCGTACCCGGACTAATTAATTTGGATTTTGCGGATGTGAAGACGATCATGAAGGAAACGGGTTCCGCCTTGATGGGCATTGGTGTCGCCAGTGGTGACAACCGGGCTACCGAGGCGGCCCGCACTGCTATTTCCAGCCCGTTGCTGGAAACCTCCATTGAAGGAGCCAGGGGTGTTCTATTAAATATTACAGGCGGTGCTTCTCTGGGCTTGTTTGAAGTAAATGAGGCGGCAGAAATAATCGCTCAGGCTGCTGATCCGGAAGCTAACATTATTTTTGGCGCTGTAATTGACGAAAATATGGAAGCGGAAGTAAGAGTAACGGTTATCGCGACAGGTTTTGATCAGATGGGCCATAAAAAAGAGCGGGTTAGAACTGAGTTGGAAATAAAACCATTCACCAACCACGACGATTTGGATATTCCCGCTTTTCTCCGGCGGCGATAAAATATTAGGTATAGTGAATGCCCCTACCAAGGTAGGGGTTTTTGCTTATTGCTTAATTTTTACTATATTGAAAA
>MVQK01000226.1 GCA_002067515.1 Pelotomaculum sp. PtaB.Bin013
ATCTTTATTATTTAAGATTCAAGCTAAATTTCAAGATGATTTGGCAACCTTGACCATGGCCGGCCGGATTACCTTCTCTTTTAAGTAATAACCACGCTGGAATTCTTCAATCACCGTATTGTCGGGATGTTCATCGGATTCCTCCTGCATCACTGCCTCGTGCTTAACCGGATCAAACTGCTCGCCGACCGCCGGAACGGGCGCCAGTCCTTCTGCTTGGAGGACATCCTGAAGCTGCCGGTAGATCATCTCCACTCCGGGCTTGAAATTCTCAATGGATTGACTTTTTGCGGCCAAAGCCCTGCCGAAATTGTCCAACACCGGCAGTAACGCCACGATCAACTGCTCGGAGGCATATTTATGAAATTCTTCTTTCTCCTGGCGGGTTCTCCGTCTGAAGTTTTCATAGTCAGCCTGTACCCTGGCCAGACGGTTGTAATAATCATCGGCGCGCGCTTTTTGCTCTTCCAGTTGCGACCGTAAAGACGTTAATTCCTCTTCTGCGTTCTTTCCTTCAATAGTGCCCGTATCCTCTGATACCAGGCCGGCGTCTGTTCCGTTTTGCTTCTCTGCAACTGGTTCCGCTTCCGGTTGTTCTATTTTTACTTCAAGGTTCTCTTTATATTCTGCCTCATGACTCACCCTGTCCTCACCTCGCAAATAAATATGATTTACTGTATAATCATTGATTGGCAATGTCTTTATTATGCATATCCTTTTCTTCCCGTTTTTTAATAATTGTATCTATTCTTAGAATGGCCTCAGCCACTTCGCCCGCCGCTTTCAAGGCATGAATTTTCACATTGGCCGGATCAATAACGCCCAGTTCGTACATATCGGCGACTTGGCCGCTGTCGCAGTCAACCGCCAGGGAATGCTTGCCCGTTTCCACCTGTGCGGCAATAACATCGCCCAGCTTTTCCAAAGGATTAAAGCCGGCATTGGCCACAATTTGCGCCATGGGCCGCTTCAAGGCGTCAACCACACAATCCACTCCGTATGCGGCCATTCCCCTGATTCCTTCCCTAACTTTTTCCACCTCGCGTGCCACCGCCAGTTCCATGGATCCACCCCCGGGAACCACACCGCCCTTGATAGCGGACTGCACGGATGAAGCAGCGTCTTTAGCGATACGTTCCCTTTCACCGACCACCTCTGATGTGGCCGCGCCAACCAGCACGGTTGCCATTGGCTTTCCTTTACCGCCCATTACCCAAACCTGTTCAAGCCTTTCATCGCTGGAGACCTTATCGGCATAGCCAAGATATTTTTCAAGCTCATCCACCGCCTTTTTCAGACCGGTTCGCTTGATCATTCTCGCGCCCGTAAGTTCCGACACCTTGCGCAGTTCCTTGTTGGCCACCCGCTGGACAACCATTATGCCGCTATCTGCGAGAATCTCCTCAGCCGCATCGCCCACTCCACGGTCAACCAGAACCAAACCTACTCCCAAACCAGCTATTTTATTAATGTTCTCTTTGAACTCGGTCTGGAGTTGCAGGTAGCGGCTAAATCCCGCTTCGGTTCCTAAAGCCTCGTCATCAATTTCCTCCGGCTCAAGGGCGTCGTCAATCACCAGCACTTTCACCCGATCCAGTTCTTTGGGCATCTGGCGGTTCATCCGCTCCTTGTTGATGATAACGCCTATAAAAACTTGATTTTCCGCCCCTTCTTCGGCAACAATCGTATCGGAAAATTTGAACGTAGGATCTTTAAATTTATCTTCACCAATCAACACTGCCGCCCGCACCACCAGATCAGCTATATCCCCGTGGTCTCGTCCGGCTATCAGCGCCACCTGCCTGACTGCCGGATCATTCAGTCCGACGAGCGGACGGGCTTGCTCACTCATAGTTTCAAGAGCTTTTTTCAAGCCGACCCGCAGGCCTTCAATTACCCGCGCCACAGGCACGCCTTTGGCAACCTGCTCAAAGCCGGCGCTGACCAACGCCCCGGCCATTACCGTGGCCGTAGTGGTGCCATCCCCGATCTCTTCCTGCTGCGCCTTTGCTATGTTAATCAGCATTCTCGCAGCGGGGTGATTGGCTTCCATCATAGTCAGGATCGTCACACCGTCGTTTGTAATTACTACATCCCCAAATTTATCAACCAGCATGGTGTCCAGCCCCTTGGGCCCCAGGGTGCCTTCCACCGCTGAAGCGATAGCCCGGATAGCATTAGAGTTGGTCATCAGAGCCGCTAATTTTTCATCTACTTCAGAACCGGAAATTGCTTCCTTCTTCAAGCTCAAAAACGGTTCCCCCTCACTTTCTCTTGCCCCGGATCATCCGCTCCAGCGTCTGAGAAAGGTATTTTGTCATGTAATCAACCACACTTACAACTTTGGCATACTCCATTCTGGTGGGACCCAGCACCCCGAGTGAACCCATTTTGCGGCCGCGCACAGTATAAGGAGCGGTGATCATACTGCATTCTTTCATATCCCACTGGTCGATCTCACCGCCGATCCGCACAGTCACACCCTCATCCTCGACCCCGCCTTCCAGAATATCGCAAAGGAGTTTTTCCTGTTCCATGATACTCAGCATCGTCTTAATCTTTTCCACGTTGTGGAATTCAGGTTGATTTAACATATTAAATACCCCGCCGAGGTAAATTTTATCCTCGACTTCAAGCGTCAGACTATCCTGGATCAATTCCATGACCAGATCCAGAATATGTTTATGCCGGGCAAGTTCGGAATAGATCTCCTTTATCAGGTTCAACTTAATACTCTTCATGGTAAGGCCTTGGAGTTTAGCGTTCAGTACCCTGGATATCGTTTCCATATCCAAAGAGGTGATACTCTCCGGTATCTCGATCATCCTGTGCTGAACAGCGCCATTATCCATAACGGCGATTACCATGGCCTGGGATTGATGCATATATACAATTTGGACATGTTTTAGAATGCTGATGCCAATTCGCGGCGTCAGAACCATCGCGGTATAATGAGTTAACTGGGAGAGAAGCAGGCCGGTTCTATGAATCACCTGCCCGACATCTCTGACCTTTGCCCTATATTCCCGCCGGATTAACTCTTCTTCTTCCCTGGATAACTCCTGCTTTCTCATCAAAAAGTCGACATAATAACGGTAGCCGCGCTCGGACGGGATACGGCCCGCCGAGGTGTAAGGCTGTTCGATATATCCCTGCTCCTCCAGGTCTGACATTTCATTTCGTATTGTAGCAGGGCTTACACCCAACTTGTATTTTTTTGCGATGGTCCGGGAGCCGACTGGTTCAGCGGTGGCAATGTAGTCGTGAACGATAGCTAGCAATACCTTTTGCTTTCGGTCGTCCATTATTTTGCCGGACCTCCTTCTTGTTAGCACTCTATGCTATTGAGTGCTAAAAACCTCTAAATAAAAAATAGCACTACTATAACGAATTGTCAAGGGAATTGGAAAAAAGTATGCAAATATTTTACTAATACTGGTTGTATACGGATCAAGCACGGCAATATCCTCACTCACTCAGAGGAAGGGGGACACACCTTCATCGGTTAAAATAAAAACAAAAGTTGTTTTGGAAATAAGGGAAGGAATGTCCCCAATTAATTCCGCGCCGACAACAAAACGGCTCGCTTCCAAACCGAACCGATTTTTGTAAATGTTCATCTGCCTGTGAATTGATGATTACTCCCCTTGCAATTCCGTCCCATCCAGTTTACTTGAATTCAATTCAATCATGGTTAGTAAAACCCCAAATTGGGTTATTTATGCCATCCAAGCAGGTAATTTAAAATAAATGTAGAAATCTAGAATAAACATGAAAATGGTAAGTCAAGAAATTGGTTCCTCGGTTGCTTTGTATTGGTATAAATACATTTGTCTTACTATTAGCGAATTATAGAAACTTATAAATGGTTTTAAGCTTATGTTAATGTAATCGGATTTGCTTTACAGGAGAACTGATATGCATCCAGCGATATTGCCATGGTATATCGTTATATCAACTTCTATCCCTCAAACATTCCTTATTCTTAAAATCGGATTTCAGCTTTTCAACCTGGATATGAGCTATTCAAGAGCATTATTTTTATCTTTCATAATTAGCATTATTGCGATTTTTGCAAGAGAATTGCCACTCCTCTTCGGAGTCCACATATTCATACTTATTGTATTTTCAACGCTTTTAGCGTTTATCATTACAGGAACCAATTTATGGCACTGTTTTATTTCAATAGCCGCGGGGGCATTGATTCTTGGGGTGTTGGAAGGA
>MVQK01000227.1 GCA_002067515.1 Pelotomaculum sp. PtaB.Bin013
CCGCCGCTGTTCCAGCAAGCGGCGCAGTACCATCCGCTTGCCAAGCTCACCGATATGCGCCCGGGCGGCGCCGCCCACTTCCAGCAGAACCCGGTAAGCCAAGCGCCGAAAACTAAGCACTTGGGCGCGGATAAAACCTTTCATCCCGGCAGAGGAGGCTAAAGCATACTCTGTCTGGAACGTTGCCTGCTCCGGCACTAATAAAATCAGCGGGGGCCCGTCCGGCCTGGCCATTAGTTCTTGCCGGACGGCATCCAGGCAGGCGCGTGTTTTCCCTACCCCGGCCCTGCCGATAATAAAACGCAAAGTCATGATTTTTCCCTCACTTATCCTCTGGCTCACTCGCTTTTTGAATAAGGCCGAAAATAACCGCTTTTGTATACTCAAGGTCACTTATGGATAATTCCCTTAGCAAAAACAAAATCCTCCAAATGGAGGATCAAATCCCACAAAAATGATACATTTATTTTACCCTAATTGGTTAAACTGCCACAACCAAATTTTATCCGTCTATTGTTTTGCCGCTTTACTTTCCACACGCTTTATAAAACCAGACAACTCTATAATGAAACGCTCATGTACACCGGTACCCACCAGGTCTACTTCATCCCGCACCTCAATATTAAACAAAAGCCGCTTACCGTTCACTTCCACCAGCCGGGAGGTGGCGGTCACATTCATGCCTATCGGGGTCGCGGCCAGGTGTTTGACATCAATTTTCGTTCCCACGGTGGTATACCCCGCGTCCAACAGCGGGTCAACCGAGGAAAGGGCGGCCTTTTCCATCAGTCCAATCAAAGCCGGAGTTGCAAACACGTTAACCGCACCGCTCCCGTAGGCCATAGCCGTGTTATCATTGTTTACTACTATTGATGCTTTCCCTTCGATGCCAACCTGTAATCCACTCATACAAATACCTCCCCGGCTCATTTTAAAATAATTAACAATTTTTAACGAATCAGAAGAATTACACATATTATATCATAATTTCATCATAGAATAACCTTGTGATATTATTTCTACTTGTTATATTTCATTTTCATTTTTGTTAAAATTTTCTACAATTTTCATATTGACACATTCTAAATATTCTGATAATATGATAATAAAAAATAATCTAAAATTTTCCGGGGAAGGGGGAACATTTATGAAAGCCTTACTTGATAAATCCAAAGAACAAAGTACGGCGGAACAAGAACAAATCGATGTTTACCTTGTACCCATTCTATTATACTAAGACACCCGCGCGACGGCGGGTGTTCTTTCATATCGACAGATTTCTAAGCGTTACTTGTGTTCTGCCCTTCAACAGGCAGTTCAAAGGTAAAAGTACTGCCCTCGCCCACCTTGCTTTTAACCTGCACGCTGCCATGATGAACGTCGATAATGTGCTTTACGATAGACAAGCCGAGCCCGGTGCCTCCCTGCTCCCTCGAACGTGCTTTGTCCACGCGGTAAAAGCGCTCAAACACCCTGGGTATACTGTCCTCCGGAATACCGATGCCGTTATCCTGAACTTCAACTTTTACTTTGTTTCCATTTGACTGGGCGCTGACTTTAATCTTCCCGCCGTTTTGCGTATAACTCACCGCATTGTCGATTAAATTAATTAAAACCTGCCCGAGCATGTCGGGATCCCCGTGCACCGCCGGCAGTTTTTCAGGAAGGACAACTTCTATGTCCAAGTCCTTTTCCGCCGCGCGGGGTTTAAAGATTGCCACGGTACGCTCCATTAATTCGTGCATGGACACCGGTTGCCAGTCAGGCGCCACCTTATGGTCTTCAATTTTGGACAGGTTCAGCAATTCATCAATTAACCTGGTCAGCCGCTCCGACTCAACGTAGATGATTTCCAAAAAATGCTTGGTTGTCTGCGGGTCTTCCAGGGCGCCGTCCAGCAGTGTTTCCGTAAAACCCTTTATCGAAGTTAAAGGAGTCCGCAGCTCATGAGAGACGTTGGCCACAAACTCACTGCGCATTTCCTCTAATTTTTTCCTGCCGGTGAAATCCCTCAGCAGCGCCACCATCCCGCCTCCGTCAACACCAGTATCCCTGAGCGGGGTCACTTGCACACGGAATAAACGAGGTTCAGGCGTCAAAAGCTGAATTTGTTTTTGTACCGGCCGCCCGGTTTCAAGAAATTGGTTCAGCAGCTTTTCAAAATCGCTGTTTCTGATCACTCTGCGAATGTTTTTACCTTTGCTGGCTTCCAGGGTAGTGCCGAAAAACTTTTCCACAATGGGGTTGACGAGTATTACGCGGCCCCAGTTGTCCATCGCGATGACCCCGTCACACATACTGGCCAGAATGGCCTGCACTTTATTTTTCTCTGAAATAACATCATCTATATTTTTTTTCAGCTCCCTGGCCAGGTAATTGATGGAGCGCGCCAAGTCACCGGTCTCATCCTGGGCAAAGATGCGTATCTCCTGCTCCAGATTTCCCCTGGCCATATCCTGGGCGATATAAGACATTTCCTCAATAGGGTTGATCAGACGCCTGTAGGTTATCCAGGCAAGTATTGCCGCGCTAACCAATACTAAAGCACCCATTTCCCAAAGAACGGGTTTATATAAAACATACAGCTGTGCCAAAGCTAAAAAAACCAGAAAGAGAAAAAAATAGCTGATTAATGGTCTCCATCCTATTCTAAGGAATGGTTTCGCAACGGTTAACACTTACCACCCTGGTTTCTGAAATCTAAACAAATCATTTGTTTAGATTCCTCTCCCGTCCGACTAAACGGGAGGCAGTTTCACAGGATTCAACTGCCCAGCTATGGACTCCCGTCCATATTCCGGGTGGCAGAAATGCCGCCTGGCTTTACAGTTCTGCCCGGAAGGGGGTGTAACCCACCGCCTGGTTGATTTAACCTCCGCGCCCGACTTTCACCGCGAGGCTAAAGCGACGCATCATCGGATTTAACTGCTTAGAAACCTTTTCCTCTCTAAATTTTACTTAACACTCATATGACACTCACCTCCTGTTTCTACTATAAAATAGAACGGATGTTCGTGTCAACGAATTATTATACTTTACATAATTTTATTTAACTATATCCTCTTTACATGTAACTTCCTAATCCGGCAGTTGCTCAATGTTTCGCTAAATGTGGTTTGGGCGCGCTTCATTGAGCCTGGTTTTAATTCTAGCCGACAATTCCCGTGGGCTAAATGGCTTGGTAACATAGTCGTCGGCACCCATTTCCAGCCCCAGCATCCGGTCCAGTTCCTCAGCCCTGGCGCTCAGCATAATGATCGGGATACTTTTTGTCGCGGTATCGCGACGAAGTTCCTGGCATACTTCCAGGCCGTCCATTTCCGGCAGCATAACGTCGAGCAAGATCAAATCAGGTGCCTCATTCCGTGCGATTTCAAGACCCTTAACACCGTCCAAAGCAGTTAATACCTGATAACCATCCCGCTCAAGGTTAAAGCGGACCAGTTCAAGAATATTCTTTTCATCTTCCACCACTAATATCCGGGGCATCTTATCACCCTTTCACTTGCTTCAACATGATAAACGACGCCATCCTGCCGGTTATCCCCCCTTCAGCCCGGTAAGAAAAAAACAAATCACTCCGGCAAGAAGTACAAACGCTGGCTACGGCTATATTATTTTCCGGCAAGCCGGCTTCCAGGAGGGTGTGGTAATTAGCCTTCCATAGATTCAACCGCCATTTCCCGGGATGTAAAAATTCGGCTAGTTCTTCCCCGTTGGAAAAGCTTTTTTTAAATAACCCAACAACTTGCCCGCTCACTTCATAGCAGCAAGGTCCGATGGAAGGCCCCACACCGGCCAGACAGTCTGCCGGCTTGGTTCCGAATACTTTAACCATTTTTTTAACGGTTTTCAAGCCTATTTTGGCAACCGTTCCCTTCCATCCGGCATGGGCCAGCGCCACCACTTTCTTTACCGGATCAAGAAGGAAAATCGGCACGCAGTCCGCGTAATAACTGGAAAGGGGCACCCCCCGTTCAGCAGTGACCAAGGCGTCGACGTCCGTCAGCGCATCCTCAAATAATCTGGCGCCTCTCCCCTTATCGCTCAAAGATACCACTTCAACCCTGTCGCCGTGCACTTGCTTGCCGGCCACAACATCGTCCGGGTTTATGCCCAGAGCGCCGCAAGCCAGCGCTCTATTGGCACGCACGCTTTCAACAGCGTCACCGACGTGAAAAGCGGTGTTCAACGACCAATATGGTCCCTCACTGAC
>MVQK01000228.1 GCA_002067515.1 Pelotomaculum sp. PtaB.Bin013
GTACCCACTAGTGAAATTCCCTGCCCGCCGAAAAAAAGGCGGTAATTTCTATAGCGGAAAGAACGAAACGTGTGTTTAATACCGCCGGTTTTGTTATCATTCTTAGATTCAGTTGAATTCATTTAGATATTTTATCCCCCTCTTGCTTTTCCTAAAACTCAAGATCAAATTTATGAGTTAACTAGTGAGAGTGTAAACTTTACTAACAGGTCATACTTAATTATCCGCGCAAATGACTTCCACCAGGGCGGGTTTTCCCAATTCTAACGCGGCTCTAATTGTGTTTTGGATATCCGCCGGATCATCAATACGATAGCCTTCGGCGCCGCATGACTTCGCGAACTGGACGAAATCCGGCACTGTTAATTCGTATCCGGAAGGAATCAATCCTTCGGCAAGCATTTTATTCTTTTCTATGCTGTAAATATGATTTTTAACAATTATAACGCAAATGTCCAGACTGTAACGCACACAAGTCAGAAGCTCACTCATGGAAGCAATAAAGCCGCCATCCCCGACCATGGCTATCACCGGTTTTTTCGGGCAGGCGAATTTCGCTCCGATAGCGGCGGGCAGGCCGCAGCCGATACTGCGCCACCTGCCGGAAAGCAAAATCTCTTGTTGTTCCCCCTGAAAACCCAGATTGAACCAATGGGTAAATTCACCGATGTCGAGCGCAATAATTGCCTCGCCAGGCATTATATTATTAAGATCCAGCATTAGTCTTAAAGGGCTGATTGGCTTGGTATTGTTTGCTGATTCCGCCGCTAACTCCTGTCTTCTATTTTGTACCAACCTCTTAATTTCCTCCAACCAATCCCGGTTAAAGCTATGACCATCCAGTCTTTGAAGCAAATTCTCCAAAATTAAACCGGTATTCCCGCTAATACTCTCAACGGTATTTTGGTAAATATTTTCGAAGCGGTCATTTATTTGGATAACACTTGTGCCTTGTGGAATGAATTCCCGCTCATAAGAAGCGGCTCCAATTATGATTATACAATCCGCCTCGTGAAGAACTGGGGGAAGGTAGGCTTTCCCTATTCCTCCTAAATTCAACTCATGTTGGCCGGCAATTTTGCCTTTGGCTTCCCGGGCGACTATTAACCCCGCGCCTAACAGATCGACAAGTTTAAACACTTGCTCCTTAACTATCTTTGCCATGCGTCCTGCGATAATAAGCGGTTTTTGAGAACACTGGACAACCTGTAAAATGTTATCCAGGCTGCCTGAAACAAACGGCGCGGAATTTATTTCCACGAAGCTGGCAGACATAGTTTCAATAGAAACCGCTTTGGCAAATACATCTTTGGGAATTGATGTATGGGCGACTGAATTATTTAATTTCGCGGTTCGCACTGCTGCGACAAGCATACTTAACACTGACCCTGGCTCAACGGCAATGTTGGTTTGCTCTACAAAGCTACTAAACAAAGCTTGCTGATCAAAGTACTGTTTTACCCCGGCGCCGATTTCTTTTGATTCTACTTGACCGGTAATGGCTAAAACAGGACTTCCATCCATGAAGGCATCCGCCAAGCCGTTTAACAGGCTTACCGCTCCCGGCCCCGCGCTGGCGGCGCATACAGACAGCTTACCGGTTAATCTGGCTTCATAAGAGGACATGAAAGCGGCATGAACTTCCCCGGTGACAGCGATAAATTTAATTTTATCCTGGCGGGATATCGCGTCCAGCAAAGGAAATATCGCATCACCGAGCACACCGTAGATTCTTTCCACGCCCCATTCAGCCAGTTGGGCTAAGATCAGATCAGCAACGTTGCCATTAATGCGCATCCTGACAGTCCCTTCGTTTCAAATTGTTAGGGACATTCCTCCCATAATTGGGGACATTCCTCATTCGTTGGGGACATTCCTCCGACCCCAAATTCAGGCTCAAAAGAGAGGTGTGTCCCCTTTCCTTTATAATATTTTCACAGTTTCAATGAAAAATTCAGGATATAAAAGAGAAACCGGGGAAAAATAAAAAAAAGTCAGGAGGGGGAAAAATGGAACAGCTAACTCAGATGGAATTGCTGCAGCTTGAGGAATTATTGAGAGCGGAAGAACTGGCGGTGAAAAAGAGCGAGTTTTTCGCGGATAACTGCCATGACGCGGATTTAAAGAAAATATTTCAAGAAAGCGGCGGAGTCCACCGGGGGCACATGGACGGGCTTCTGAGGCAACTACGCAGCTTAAACGGCAAAGCGACGGGGGCTCACTAATATGATGTCACAACCAAGAAAAGGAGATGATTTGCTGGTGAATCTTGACGACAGGGACATGATCACAGATGTTTTGTTCATGCAGAAGCAGCTTATTGACACTTACATGACAACTGAGCGTGAGTCCGCGAACAGTCATTTAAGGGAAGCATTGCATGATTTTCATCAGGAGGAAGAAAACCTGCATGCAAAAATATTTCACAGCATGCACCAGCGGGGCTGGTATAAGACCCCGGTAGCCGGTCAGCAGGCTATTGAAAACGCTATAATCAGCTGGGAGCAAAAACTGGTGAGACAACCGGAGCTAAGAGCGTAACATATCATTCCCAAAGGGCAGGTGATCTTTTTTGTTTGCATGGCTAACACGTAAAATTACCAACGCGGTTTCGGACAGCATGATGAGCCGGATGCTTCAGGACCCGTATACGGAAAATATGTATTCCATGTTTCCGATTGCAAATAAAATAGGTTTCAGAAACATTGTTGAGGCAAGCATGAGAGCAGAGTCTGGGAAACCCATTGAGCGCCCTTTGGGAAGCCCGGTGGTGCTGTCTCCGTGGGAAAAGCTTTTGTTTAATCCTGTCCACCTGTTTAAAATGCCGACTCAAGACGGTGTGGGAATTCATACGGGTGTGACTATCGGTCCCAAAGCCAAAAAGCCGTTGCATTTAGAAATTCCAATTATCATCAGCGGCATGTCCTACGGCGGCGCGTTAAGTTTAAAAGCGAAGGTGGCATTGGCCAGGGGGGCGTCAATGGCTGGAACAGCCACAAATTCCGGTGAAGCTCCATTGGTTGAAGAAGAAAGAAAAGAAGCCCGTTATTTCATTGGGCAATACAATCGCGGCGGCTGGATGAATACCCCGGAACAACTGGCCCAACTTGACGCTATTGAGATTCAACTCGGGCAGGGGGCGCAGGCCGCCGCGCCGATGCGCACGGAATCCACTCAGATCGGCAAAGAACTTCGCATGGCTCAAAATCTAAAGCCAGGAGAAGACGCCGTAATCCATTCACGGCTGAAAGATGTAAACAGCCCACAAGACTTTATCAAACTGGTGGGCAACCTGCGCAAGGATTACGGTGTACCCGTGGGGCTTAAATTCGCGGCGACACATCACCTGGAAAAAGAGCTGGACATTGCGGTTGAAGCCGGTGTGGATTATATCGTTATAGACGGTTCGGAGGCAGGGACCCACGGCGGGCCGACAATCCTGCAGGATGACGTGGGATTACCCACTTTACACGCCTTGTCCAGAGCTATAAAACATCTCGATAAATTAGGCGCCAGAGATTATACCAGCGTGATCGCCGCCGGCGGGCTGGTCAATCCCGGGCATTTCTTAAAAGCCATGGCGCTTGGCGCAAACGCGGTATATATCGGTTCGATAGCGCTGATTGCCATGCTGCAAACTCAGATGAACAAAGCCCTGCCCTTTGAACCTGCCCCGCAAGTGCCCCTGTACCTGGGAAAGTTCAAAGAAGATTTAAACGTCGAAAAAGCCGCGGAACATCTGGCAAAATTCTTGAAGTCCTGCGTAGAGGAAATGAAATCGGCGGCTTACGCACTGGGCAAGACCGATCTGGCTCAATTCACCCGGGATGATATGGTCTGCGTAGATAAGGATTTAGCCTGGTTTTTAGATCTTGATTTTGCCGGCTTTTCTCACGAAGAACAACAACTTGCCCGGGAAATCTACCACACTATGCCTGACTGGCTGGCAGACAGAGATGAGGAGCTAGAGTCCCCCGCTGTTAGAAATATTCACTAGAAAACTTGCAGAGGAAAAGGGACACACCTCCCTAACGGGCTTATATTTAGGGTCGGAGGAATGTCCCCGATTATATGGGCCGAACATGAGAAGCGTTTTATACCCAAAGGTCGCCAACGCTGAATTTATTTATCTTTTTCACTTTATCTTTCAGCTATGGCCGTGTAGTTACGTCTTTTGGAAACGCTTTTGTATGCCGGCCTGATGATTTTG
>MVQK01000229.1 GCA_002067515.1 Pelotomaculum sp. PtaB.Bin013
ATTTTTAGTAAGTACGGTTTCCAAACCGGTTTTTCCCCTTGAACCCGCCAGTCCTATCGGCGCTTTTTTTGCCACTTCCACCTCTAAAGTATCCTCTCTCTCTTTGACTTGCAATCTTGTTTTTATTTTGTCTTACTCTGAGCGGTCTTTCCTCGGTCAGTATAACAGGGGTCCGGTCGGATTCTTTCGTGAGCGCCTTTAACGCTGCTGCAAGAAGAGTAACTGCATCATTTTCTTTCAGCAAACCCTCTGCCAACCCCTTGTAATTTCCAGTATCCCCATTTTCCACGGCAAGCAGGAGCCTATCAATTGCCTGGCGTTGTTGCCATTCAATCGCCTCTTTTATTGTTGGTATGGGTTTCCGAGTTATTTTCCCTCCGGTCATTTTTTCAATAATTTTTAAGTGATGAATCTCCCTCGGCGTGACAAAAGTAATTGCCTTGCCTGCTTTACCGGCACGGCCGGTACGGCCGATACGGTGGACATAACCTTCCGGGTCCTGGGGGATGTCGAAGTTATATATATGGGTCACATCGCTGATATCCAAGCCCCTGGCGGCAACATCTGTGGCCACAAGCACTTCAACAGTACCTTCCCTGAACCGCCGCATCACAAAATCCCGTTTGGACTGGGCAAGATCTCCGTGGAGAGCTTCGGCCGAATAGCCGCGTTTAATCAATGCCTCAGAAATCTCGTCTACCCTGCGCTTGGTCCGGCCAAAGACAATGGAACGGTCCGGCGACTGGATGTCCATCAATCGGCAGAAAACATCGAATTTTTGTCTCTCTTCGACTTCAATATAGCTTTGTTCAGTGTTTGGGACAGTAACCTGCCTGCCTTCAGTCCTGATCACTTCCGGGCTCCTCATGAACCGCCGGGCCAAGGCTTGGATCGGACCGGGCATTGTCGCGGAAAAAAGCAAGGTCTGGCGCTCCTCGGGAACTTCCGCAAGGATGGTTTCAATATCCTCAATAAAACCCATATTCAGCATTTCGTCAGCTTCATCCAACACTACTGTCCTGACCTGGTTAAGGCGGATTGTTTTTCGACGCATGTGGTCCATGAGACGGCCAGGCGTTCCCACGATAATATGCGGTCTGTTCTTAAGTGCCCTAACTTGACGGGTAATATCCTGACCGCCGTAAATCGGCAGCGTACGGATACCCTTCACCTGCCCGATTTTGTTCAATTCCTCGGCCACTTGTATGGCCAATTCACGGGTAGGGGTTATGACAATCCCCTGGATCGGTTCCCGTTCAACATCGAAGAACTCAATCATAGGGATACCAAAAGCTGCTGTTTTACCTGTCCCGGTGTGGGCTTGACCAATCAGGTCCTTCCCATTTAACCCCATAGGAATAGCCTTCTCTTGTATGGGTGTCGCTTCTTCGAAACCCATATTATTAATAGACCGCATCACCGGCCCGGTCAAACCAAAATCACTAAATGTTGCCAATCTTTTATCTTCCCCTTTACTACTGTAATTTAACTGCTAATATCTTTCAATATACACATATAAGTATACCCATGCTATTTCTTTATCTTTCCGCATAATATTACCTAGCTCAAGGGTCATCTTTTCCAACAACTCATATAAAGAAAGAAGGGATTATCGCTATTCAAAGCAATAACCCCTTGAATTTCACAGCTCTTTATTTTACACTATTTCCGGTTCTTGTGCAATCTTTTTGTTCTGGGTTGAGTCACTAATCATCCAGATATCTATTTCTGTTATTTATAAAATCCTTATAAATTTGATAATAATTCGTTTCTTCATACTCCACTTGCAGCACAGGAATATTATCGAAACTGTATATAACAACTCCGGGAAGCGCAAGTAAAGCTCCTTCCTTCAATAAAACCTCCCGTTCAGCTTCACTTTCCGCCGCATTCCAACCACTACCATCTTAATACGCTTAAGGTTAATAGCCTATCCATTTTCGCCTTTCCAGCAACTTCTTACCGAATACCGCCAGCGTTATTGCAATCCCCTCATATTGAACAGCGATGAATCATATTTTTCAAGTAGCAGAGTAATTCTTTTATCTACTCAACCTTATCGGAACCCAGCTAAAAGGTGGTGGAGATAGCTTGCGAAAAAAAGAATTTTACTTTGTTTTGCTCCTTTTTACGATTATTATTACGGCTAACTGGCTGGTAAGAAAGGACGCTCGTTTGATAGCAATAAGCATCCTTTTTGTTATATTGTACGTGTTGTTTTACGGCACTGAAATTGTAACGGCATATTACCTCTACCTCGCCGACCGCTCATTTAAAAAATGCGATGATTCAAAAGCTGTAAATTATTATTGGAAAGTCCACCAGATTGCCCCAGGAAAAATCACCAGAACAGCATCACTTGCCATCATTAAAAATATTGAGGGAAAATGGGACGAGGCTGAAAAATTATACAGGGAAGTTTTGCGCTCGCGTCCCAACGACATCCGGCTGCAATACAACCTGGCTGTCACACTTATAAATAAAGGCTGTTACGATGAGGCTCGTACAATCCTGATACTGCTCACGCACCTTTACCCGCGTCTGTACTATCACCACGCGACCCTCGGCGAGGTCTTAATGCGCCAGGGCCGGTATGAGGAAGCATACCGCCATTTATCCATGGCATTGCGCATAAATTCTAGTGAAACTAACATTAGAAACAAACTGGAGGCAGTAGTCAGCAAACTTAAAGATGAGAGATGAATGCTGGAGTAAAATATTTTTTATTTAGAAGCTTTAACTATTTGCAGCAATTCCTTACGATTGGATGTCCCGGATTTTCGTAAAATATTCCGCACGTGAAATTTAACAGTATGACGGGAAATAACTAGCTTTTCAGAAATCTCGCTGTCCGTACATCCATTGTATATCAGTTCATAAACCTTTTTTTCAGTATTTGTAAGGTCATACCAAAAAGCCGGAATTTCCCGGTCCAATTTATCGTCACCGGCTTTCACATCATTGCCGCCGCGATTTTTTTCATCAAAATTATTAAGGGAAACATTCTTATCCTGTTCATATTGTTGTAAAGGCCGGAGGAACCAGATTATTAGGGGATTAATGATGAATAAAAGACAAGCGCCAAATACCGCGGTAGTGGAACTTGACAAGGGACTGGGCAGTAATTGCACGTCTAATGCTATACCCGGCGCTGTTATAAAAAACAAAGACACGCCAAGTCCTAGCCCGAAAACCTTCCGGCAATTCAGCATTTTTGTCAATCCGCGCAGTGTAAGCCAGTAATAGAGATCCGTAGCGCAAAGCCCGGCAATTAGCAACAGCAGTGTGATAATAGTTTCCACGGGACGGTCGAGGCCAATTATAACAGTTGCAAGACCAAGACCTAATAAACTTAACGCTACAGGACCCAGCCATATATAGGAGAATTTTCTGGCGTATAAAGCAAGCGCAAAATAGAAGACCGCATATATGAAAGAATCAAGACCAATAACTTCCGGCCACCGTGAGTAAAAAAGGGGCATAATCACCCTGAACCAAAGTCCCCCGGAAAAGTAAGCGGCCGCTGAAAAAGCAATGACGCTGAGAATGATACCAGTTTTATTTATTCTTCCAGGTTCTTCATTAGTTAAGTTACTTGTGAGATGTTTATTACTAATATTGAGTGCGCCTAATAGCGGCGCCAGTCCGGTAAAAGAAGCAACGATCTTAATAAATGGGTAAGATAAAAAATGTGTAAAACCAGCCAACCCCAGCAGTAGATTAGCTGCCGTCATGGCCAAACCGATTGTTATTACCGGGTTTTCTTCATTTAAAAAAACCGGCACCCAGGCTAACACCAGATAGGCTGAGATAAGACCGAGAATACCACTGATGATATACGGGTTAACAGAGGGAAAAAAAGTCCATATACACGTCAGGGCACAAATTATCGATCCTGTGAAGGTGACAATTCTTTTTTCACTTGAAATGCTTGGAGGGAGAAAGGCAAAAACAAATAGCCCCAGACCATGACAAAAGGTGAAAACGTGTCCCAGGATGTATGCTTTAGGACCAAATATCTCTTCCAAAAAAGGGCCGTGCATAGGATATGAGAGAATCCAGGTAAAAATAAGGGCAAGCGCTAGGGCATTTAGGATCGAATCAGTTAGCGCTAACTTAATTTTCTGGGAAACTGTCATTGTTATAATCTTTCTTGCTAAATTAATCTTCCGTAAAATATAACAT
>MVQK01000230.1 GCA_002067515.1 Pelotomaculum sp. PtaB.Bin013
CCAATAGTTTCATTGCCTACCCTCCGAGTATACTGAGATATTACTATGATTAACGGTTTATAGTATTATTATCCGTCCTTATAGCAGCTTCTTCTTTGTATAAATTCGACATAAATTGACAGTATCCTTCGGATTAGGCTTTCCATCCCGAAAAGAAAAATCATCTACTAAAAAGGTAAAAAAGTAAAAACGAGAGAGCTTAATAGATACAAGTTCTCTCGTTTTTATAATACCCAATTCAGTTACCGGGCAGCTATGTTAAATGCTAACAACTGGCATTTTGAAAAGTATGATGCGCTTTAGTAAAGCCTGCCTGCATTGGTCGTTGTGTGCAAATGCTTACGTAGCCGATAATAAATAAATGTCGGTCACGCTGCTGGCGGTAATGCATGCCGTGATCTTATTTTCGATTTATGATCAGTAAATTTGACATGAGGTTAATAAAAGCAAACAATAGACAGTTTCAATAAATAATATTTCACGTCTAAAACCAGTTTATTTTTTAGTTCTTCCATTAAGTTTGTTTTTGTGTGCAGCATACCTGCTGTATCAATAACTCAACCACAACCTGCTGAAGCAGGTTGGTTGGTAATAGCCGCTAAAGCAGCATAAAAATCTCCTAGTGTAAAATTATCTGCCTTTTGGTTTTCTTCTATATCCTGGTTCTTTATGTACTCCATAATTACTTCATCAGTGATATTTCCACTACTTGCTGCAAAATATCCTCTCGCCCACAAGTGTTGTCCCCAGAATTGTTTGTTTAGTTCCTTGTATTCCATCAGCAATTTCCTTGAGCTATACCTTTTTACATATTGCACCAGCTTACTTACTGATAGATGCGGTGGTACTGATACCAATAAGTGCACATAATCTTTTGATATGTGCCCTGTCAATATCTCAACCTCGTTGTTTTTAGCTACGAGTCTTATGAGATCCCTTGCCCTCTCTGCTATTTTTCCACCCAATACAAGTTTTCGATATTTTGTTATCCAGACTAAGTGAACCTTGATATCATACGTTACATGTGATGTTTTTCTATAGTTTTGCATACTCTCACCTCTAGCTTAAGTATTCCTTTTGCTAGAAGTGATGATTCTACTCCGAGTTGACCTAAAGGTGTCGGCTGGAAGCCGAGGGATTTAACCCCATTATACAGACATTAAAACGTCGTTCCTGCGCACTTCTGTAGAAAAGGGAAGCAAGGAGAACGTCCCCTTGCTTCCCGGCTTGAACGTTCATTTAGTAATAGGAATTTATTAAATTTGAACTTCCTGCCCCGGCTTAATTGCTTCAACTTTAACTTCAGGTGCCTTTTTCGAGGATAAATCAATAAATTCCCCCGCGTCTTGGGTCAGAACGGGAAACGTCTGGTAGTGAATAGGGATAGTAACTTTAGGTTTAATCAAGGAAAGACTAATTGCCGCCTGGAGTGGATTCATGGTAAAAACACTCCCAATCGGTACAAGGGCGAGGTCGATATTGTATATTTCGCCAAAAAGCCTCATACTATCGAAAATACCGGTGTCTCCGGTGTGGTATATGGTTTTACCGTCTTCCAGTATAATGATGTATCCCGCAGGGCTTCCGGCAGTGCAGGAGTGAAAGGCCTGGGTCATGATTACTTTGATTCCCGCTATTTCCGCTTGGGCGCCGATATTCATTCCCATGCCATAATGTATAATGTTATCGGAGCTAACTCCGGCTTTCCGGAGTGTTTCCACTAATTCGGGCTGTATTATCAATGTGGCGCCGGTAGCCTTTACCAAATCCGGCACATCGGTCCCAAGATGATCAAAATGATCGTGGGTGATTAATACAAGATTGGCCTGCTTGATATCCTCTTTCTTAATTGGACAGCTTGGGTTTCCAGTAATATAGGGGTCAATTAAGATAACGACTCCTTTTTCCGTGGTGATATGAAAGGCGCTGTGTCCCAGCCACCTTACGCTGTGGGCCATTTTTTTCCTCCTTTTAAGAATGAATATTTATGCCTATGAAGCATTATAACAGCCAGCGCATTCATTCAGCTTGAAGTGTCATACTCCCGATGAATGCTAACGTCTGTTGCAAAACCATAATGGCACAAAATTTATCATTTACTGGTTTAATAATTGATGAAATCAGCCGTTTATCGAAGCGAGGCAAAGACCCTTTATCTGGAGTGGCAGACTGTGCTAGCCTGGCTGGCATAGGGATACGGTTTAGGCAGGCCGATCCGCTATCCCTTAGAAATACAACCTGCAGAGGGCTCCAGGTCAAGGGCGGCACATTTAGGCTCCAACATTGGCTAATTATTTTGTGAAACTACATGATACTAAAAGCATATTAATAGTAGGTCTCCAATTTTGAGCTCTTTGTCAACAGGTCCTCTATTTTACAGACTCACCACCCACCTGCTTCAATTCCTGTTCCAGTTGGCAAAACCGGTGGTAATGAACCTTTTACTGTAACATCTTTACCTGGTATGTTTTCACTAGTAAAAGATTTTCCACGTCCATTATCAATACCAAAAACTAGTTTGTAGGTATAAGTGTCCTGATACTGGGGTTTAAGATATTGGCCGTAATATGCCTCAGATCCTTTTTTTGCATTTATCCAATCTTTTATCGGCTTAATATCTCCGTAAATGTCTTCCAGCATATCAGTTATATCGTTCTGCGTATATATGATATTCCAGAATCTTTCCATTTGTTTCGCATCAAGGGGTTTTAATTTTCCAAGTGCTTTTCCATAGCTTGACGCTCCTGATGTGAAGTCTCCGGTAAATTGTCCAATAAGAGAATTAAACCAATCTGCCCAACCGTATTCTTCAAAAGCTCCACTTAGCTCCCCTTCACATAATATGGAAGCGGTTGCATAGGATGCCTTCATGTTTATATTGATGTATTTTTGAGCTTTCACATAATCTGAAATGCAACGATGTAGTTTAGGCTTAGAGTTGATTTGTTGGTTCATTTCAATCAGCTCCGGGAATATAGCCTTTTCTTCTTTGATTACGCTACAAAAAATAGCAGTTATCAAATCCTTCGGGAGGTTTAGCGCAGCCTCTTTCGCAATATCCCCAGGTATGCTCTCCACGATACTAGCAGCACCAACTTGGCCCCCGGGGATAAGAGAATATGCGAGAAAAGCTACTAGTTTACCTTCCGCCTTAGCAGAGAGTTCTGCAACAGTTTTAGCTACTTTTGCTTTGGCAAAAAGGGAATCGAGTTTTTCTATTCCTCTTTGTTCCTCCACCACAACATCATAATGTGCATTGTTCGATAAATGTTGATATACATCGTATATAGCATTAGCATTTTGAATTACTTGAATTTTGTTAAGAACATCTGGATCTTTTACAAAATCTCTTGTTTGTTTATCAATAAAGTAATAGGAATTCGATCGGAACCAATCCAAATCGTCTATTTTAGTTAGTTTCAACTCAGTGTTTAAATAATTGTTGGGTATCTTAATTATGGAATAATCATGACCATTGATATTTGTATCATACCAAACATATGCTTTTCCTGCTTTGATTAAAGATTGCAGAGTGGAAATATTTGGATTCATTCCATATCCTTGATCCTTGGCAAACCTAAGATATTTCATATAAGGATCTGCTGTTCTATTTAAATTGCCTTTTGCATCAAGAAAGCCCATTGCACCCCAGGTCTTTTCGCTGACATTTCCATCTGCTTCTATAAGATCTTTTGGATGTGATTTATTATATTGTTCCTGCCAAACACCTACTGCCAATTGAGTACCATAACCATATTTCCCATAAGAGTCTTGCCCATAGGGATCTTGTGCTCCATTCCATAGATAAGCTTGAATGACAGCCACATCATCACCCGTTGAACCATATTTTAGAACCGGAATATTTGAGTTTGGTTTCACAACAAAATAGTCTTCTTTATCAGTCTCCCCGGCTGTATTTTCTGCCCATACCCTGTATTTTCTTTGATATGTGCTGGGTTGGCCGGATGTACTTATCGTTTTTGTTAATGCGTAAGTTCCCTCATTACTGCTGCTAGAGCTTTTTAATTGCATGGCAAAATTATTCTTGCAAGTGTCTTTGCTTAGCCAGTCGCCTTCTCCATCGTCAAACTGGATGTAGACTAGATCCGGCTTATTGCTTACTTTTGCCGTAAAGGTGAACTGGCTACCAACCGATGCTTCTTTTGGT
>MVQK01000231.1 GCA_002067515.1 Pelotomaculum sp. PtaB.Bin013
ATAGAGCTTGCCGATATGTATAATATCCTGGCTATTACCGGTTTGGGAGAACGAAAGGAATACCTGGAAGCTCTGATTAATGCCCTGACAGATATTGCCCGGCACACCGATAGAAGTGAAATTAAAAAAATTGATGCCATACAATTTAATCCGGAAATTGTCATGCAACCAAGAGAAGCTTTCTATAGCCCCAAAAGATCCGTTCCCCTTGAACAGTGCGCCGGAGAAATATCAGGTGAAATGATTATGGTTTATCCTCCGGGAATTCCCCTGGTCAGCATGGGAGAAGTTATAACTCATGAAATTATCGAATACGTAAAACAACTCAAACTTGAAAAGTGCACGCTGCAGGGCACTTCTGACCCATGTGTCAATTTTGTGATGGTTTTGGATAGATAATCAGTAAAAGCCGATGCATAATAATGTCACCTCCAGGTAAACTAATTTTAAAAAGGAGGTGTTATTTATTATGGATCTTGTTAAGTGGGATCCTTTTCATGAACTGACAGGATTGCAGTCATCTATCAACAGGCTTTTTGATGAAAACTTTCGATATCCGAGGATGTACCCGGGTACACTTGCGCACGGTTGGGCGTTTCCGGTAGACATCAAGGATACTCCCAACGCTGTTTTGGTCAAAGCGGAAATTCCAGGCGCCAACAAGGAAGATATTCAAGTTACTTTTAACGACAATCTTCTGACCATCCGCGGTGAGCGCAGAAAAGAGGAGAAAGAGGAAGGGGCTAATTTCCTCAGGACTGAACGCAGTTACGGCTCTTTTAGCAGGTCTTTCACCGTGGATGTACCGGTGAAACAAGATGAGATGAAAGCGCGCTACCGGGACGGCATCCTGGAAATTGTCCTGCCCAAGGACACGGATGCGAAAAGAATGGGAAGAAACATCGAGATACAATAGTGAGCCGAAAATGAGCCGCGTTATATGCCCAAAGGTCACATAAGGCGAATTTGCTCATAACCGTGGCACCTGTAAAAATGGTGCCACAGTTTGCATATCAAGCCATTCTGGCAGCGGCGTTCTTAAGCATCTTACGTATGGGCAGGCTATAGGGGCACTTCTCTTCGCATTCACCGCACTCTAAGCAAGAATCCGCCTTCACCGGCAAGCCCCGGTAACGTTCCTTGGCCCAGCCCGGCAAATCGTATCTGGTAAAATAGCCGTCTAACAAAAAAATTGAGGGGATATCGATACCTTGGTGACAGGGCAAGCAGTACTCACAGCGGCGGCAAAAAACCGCGCCCAGTTTTGCAGCTTCTTCTTCCAAAATACGCATTTCATCGGCCGATAATGAATAAGGATTATTTCCCGCGGAGGCATTTTCCTCTACTTGTTCGAGAAAATCCATACCTGGTATAACGGTGGAAACAGGATATCCCAGGATATAACGTAAAGCCAGGCCGGCATTTTTTAAAACGCCCCCGGCAAGCGGCTTCATTATAATGACGCCGGCACCCGTTCTCTCTGTCTCGTTTAATAATACTTTAACTCCCGTTGTTTCAACCGCGTTAAAAGGAAACTGCACAGTTTCTATTTCTTCAGTTTTAATCGCTTCCAACAAATGGCTCTTAATATGCCCCGTTATTCCTATGTGCCCTATTAAACCGTCATTTTTTGCCTCAATTAAGGCGGCAAGAGCGCCATTCTCACTTAATACTTGCTCTAACGTTATTTCATCCTTGACATTATGCATCTGGTATATGTCTATGAAATCTGTTCTCAACGTTTCCAGGCTTTTTTGAATGTCCGCGGCCATGCCTTCCTTGGTCCTGGACAAGGATTTAGTCGCAATTACCGCTTCTTTTCTCCTCTTTTTTAAAGCGGCGCCCAATTTTGCTTCACTGTCGGTATATCCCCTGGCTGTGTCAAAAAAATTTATTCCGAGGTTTAATGCCTTGTCTACGATTATACAGGCGTCTTCTCCTGAAACCCGCTGGATGGGGATGCCCCCAAAACCAATAACAGACACTTTTATTCCTGTCCTGCCAAGTTTTCTGTATTTCACGAACCTCACCTCAGGAAACATTATAACATTAGAGTGAATTATTAATAAAATGCTTGCGTATTATGGATCGTTTGTCTTTTCGTGAAAAGTAAATTATACTGGTTTTTGATAGAAAAAAGCGGGAGGTGTGCCATGGGACTGGCAAAACGCCTGGCCGCCCTGGCCGCGTATGTGCCGGCGGGTGGTGTCGTGGCCGACATCGGGACCGATCATGCCTACCTGCCTATTTTTCTGATTGAGGCGGGTATTAGTAAGAAAGTTATTGCCTCTGATTTGCGTCCCGGTCCGCTTGAATCCGCGACGCGGGCGGTTGAGGAGCGCCATCTAAAAGACCGCATAGACCTCCGCCTCGGAGACGGCTTGCAGACACTGGGACCGGGTGAGGCTGAAGTTTTGGTGCTGGCCGGTATTGGTGGCAATACAATAAAAGAGATCCTGGCCGCTAAGCCGGATGTTCTTAAAAGTGTGAACAGGCTGATTATGCAACCGATGGCGGATGCCGGTGACTTAAGAATCTGGCTTGCCGGAAACGGCTGGAAAATTATCAGCGAGAGATTGATTAATGAAGACGGCAGGTTATACCAGATAGTTGTTGCCGAGCCCGGCCGGGAATTGTTTGATGATGAACTATACCTTGAACTGGGTCCCCGCTTAATTGAGAGGAGAGACCCGTTGCTCAACGTTTATCTTGGTAGAATAATTGATCAGTACGAGCGGGCGCTTAACGGAGTGGCTGCCGGGAAGAACAATGCCGCCCGTGAAAAAGCAAGGCGGCTCAAGGCCAAACTTGAGCGCGTCAGGGAGGTGGCGAAAAGATGTCTGTAAAATGCCGGGATATATTTAACCTTATTGAAAAACTGGCGCCAACATCCATAGCCGAGGGATGGGACAACCCCGGTTTGCAGGTTGGTGACCCGCATGCGGAAATTGAAACGGTTATGTTGACTTTAGATATTAATATCGATGTCGTTAAGGAAGCAAAGTTAAAAGGCGCCGGATTGATTATCAGCCATCACCCTTTGATTTTTAAACCGCTTAAATCACTGCGCCTTGATCAACCCAGCGGAAAACTTGTGGAGTATATCATAAAAAACAACATTACAGTGTATGCCGCCCATACCAACCTGGACGTCGCGTCAGGCGGGGTCAACTCTGTTTTAGCGGAAAAACTGGGGCTGAGTGAAACTACAGTTCTGGAACCGGCCGGCCGGGAACAGTACGTGAAGCTTGTGGTATTTATTCCGGCCGGACATGTGGAAGATGTGCATCAAGCCATATCCGGAGCCGGGGCCGGGTGGATCGGCAACTACAGCCATTGCGCTTTTCAGACCGAAGGGACAGGAATGTTTCAACCCCTTGCCGGTACAAAACCATACATTGGCGAACAAGGCAAGTTGGAGCAGGTCAAGGAGGTAAGGCTGGAAACAATTGTGCCGACAAACAGATTAGATGCCGTCATCCAGGCCATGTTAAAAACTCATCCTTACGAGGAAGTGGCTTATGACCTGTATTCACTGGAAAACCCCGGCCCGGCTTACGGGTTGGGAAGAGTAGGCGGCTTGGCCTGTCCGGTATCTTTCCTTGAATTTGCGCAGGCAGTAAAGAAAGCGCTTGGCCTGCCGGCGGTCAGACTGGGTGGCGAAGCTGAAAGCAAGGTCAAAAAAGTCGCTGTCTGCGGGGGAGCGGGAGCCAAACTTTGGCCCGCGGCCCTCCGCGCCGGCGCGGACACATTTGTCACCGGGGATATCAATCATCATGAAGCCCAGGATATGTTGGCAGCCGGCCTGAATTTTATTGACGCGGGGCATCATGGCAGCGAATCAGTGGTTTTGCCTGCGCTTAAAGAATACCTCGAAAGACAATGCATCTCAAGCGGGTTGAATGTCAAAGTGACTTTGTCTGATATTAATACCAATCCTTTTTCCTTTATTTGAAACTCGAAATTGCCTTGAAGTATTGTAATAGCGTTTCTTTGCATATTGTTCGTCCGGATGTTATAATGGATACAGTTAATTAAGTGAGTAAATCAGGTGGTCGCGGGCGCCAGGCCGAAAGGTGGCGTCTGAGGAAAGTCCGAGCTCCGCAGGGCAGGGTGCTGGGTAATACCCAGTGGGGGCGACC
>MVQK01000232.1 GCA_002067515.1 Pelotomaculum sp. PtaB.Bin013
GCCGGAAAATCAGTCAAAACATCTCCCCGGTATCGATAACCTGTACATATTCTTACCTTATCCAAACCACTTAAAACATCAAGTTTAGTGATGGCAAGATAATCTAAACCATTAATCCGTACGGCATAACGGGCGATCACCCCGTCAAACCAGCCGCAGCGGCGCGGCCTGCCGGTCGTAGTTCCGTACTCGCCGCCCTTGTCCCGCATAAATACGCCTACTTCGTCATTGAGCTCGGTTGGGAAAGGTCCTTCACCCACCCGGGTGGTATAAGCTTTTACCACACCAAGCACACGGTCAATTTTGGTCGGGCCGATGCCCGCGCCGATGCAGGCCGCCCCGGCGGTTGGGTTTGAAGAAGTAACAAAGGGATACGTGCCGTAGTCAATGTCAAGCAGGGTTCCCTGCGCCCCTTCAAAAAGTATGCTTTTCCCTTGTTTAATGGCATCGTTAACAATAACCGGCACGTCCGCCACGTATTTCCTGAGAGTATCCGCATAACCTTTGTACGTTTCCAATACAGTTTTGTAATCCACACCTTCGCTATCATAAACCCTGGTTAACATACGGTTCTTAATTTCCACATTCCGTTCCAGCAAAACCGCCAATTCATCCGGATCGATCAAATCAATCATTCTGATCCCTATTCGCGCGGATTTATCCATATATGCCGGGCCGATTCCGCGGCTGGTAGTGCCGATCTTATTCTTGCCCTTACTTGCTTCCTCTGCCTGGTCCTGGAGTTGATGATAGGGGAAAATAACGTGAGCTTGCTGGCTGATTTTTAAATTTGCCGCGCTGATCCCATTACTCTCCAATGTTTCCAGCTCTTTAATCAACACCGCCGGGTCAATCACCACACCACTGCCGATAATACAGGTTTTATCCCGGTATAAAATGCCTGACGGAATTAAATGCAGCTTATAGACTTTGTCGTCGACAACCACCGTGTGCCCGGCGTTGTTGCCTCCCTGATAGCGCACAATCACATCAGCTTTTTCAGCCAGAAAATCAGTAACCTTTCCTTTACCTTCGTCCCCCCACTGAGTGCCGATAAGAACAACAGTAGACATTGGCAACCCCCTAAATCCGATTTATTATTTCCCTTGCCGCCAGAACTCCTGCCGCTGAAGCTTGGGCCAACCCTCTGGTAATACCTGCCCCGTCCCCGGCGGCAAAAAGATTTTTAACCTCAGTTTCAAGGCAGTTGGACAGTGCCAGGCGGGAAGAATAAAACTTAACCTCGACACCGTACAGCAGCGTATAGCGCGAGTAAACTCCCGGCGCAATCTGATTGAGCGCTTTGAGCATTTCAACGATCCCCATCAAGTGCCGGTAAGGAAATACCAGACTCAAATCACCAGGGGTTGCTTCAGCCAGCGTCGGCATGGTCATACACTTGGCCAGCCTATCCTTGGTAGACCGGCGGCCGGCCACCAGGTCGCCCAAACTCTGAATGATCACACCGCCCCCCAGCAAATTGGCCAGACTGGAAATATATCTGCCGTAAGCGATCGGCTCTTTAAATGGTTGAGTAAAATTCTTGCTGACCAGCACGGCAAAATTCGTGTTCTCAGTTTTGTTAAAAGCATGGCTGTGGCCGTTGACCGTAACCAGCCCGTCGTTATTTTCCAGAACCACTTCCCCGTTCGGGTTCATACAAAAAGTGCGCACTCTATCGCTAAACGTTTTAGAATAATATAATAACTTAACTTCGTAAAAAATCCGGGTGAGGTGCTCCATTACCGCGGCGGGCAATTCCACACGGACGCCGATGTCCACCGGATTCACCGACATCTTCAGTCCAAGCTGCTGTGCCACCCGCTTAAGCCAATCCGCCCCTTCCCGGCCCGGCGCCAGGATTACGCAGTTAGCATGGTAAACCTTACCCTCCTGGGTAACAATCCCCTGGGCAACCTGGTCTTTTACCAATACTTCCTCTACTTGACAGGAAGTTAGCACATCCACACCCCGGGCAACAAGAAACTCTTGCATCCGCTGAAGAATTTCGCTGGTGCGGCCGGTACCCATATGCCTGATCCGGACCGGCAGCAGCTTCAATTCAGAAAGCACCGCGCGCCGCTGCATTTCCTGGATCTCTTCCTCATGCTCCATGCCGAAAACTTGCTCAGGCGCTCCAAAATGGAGATACTCCCGGTCGATATAATCAATTAAGTCCGCCAGGTTCTTTTCTCCGGTATACAGTCCCAGGTTGCCGCCAACCTCTGTGGACAGGGTAAGCTTGCCGTCACTGAAGGCGCCGGCTCCCCCCCAGCCGCAGACAGTAGAGCAAGGCTGGCATTTGAAGCACGCGGCGTTTCGCTCGCGGGCGACACATACGCGCTTTTCAATTTCCCGGCCTTTTTCGACAATTAATATTTTTAGGCCGGTCTTTGCCTTGACGAGTTCAAGAGCGGCAAAAATACCGGCCGGTCCTGCACCGACAATGATTATATCATACTGTTTAACCAAAAAACTTCCTCCAGATATTTCACTGCAAGTAATTTGCATTTATTGTTAGCCAGTCGGCATAAAAATAACCCAAACAACAAACATTTACCAGTTGCTATTTGAGTCTCCCACAATTTGCCGGGTGAAATTAACTTAGTTTCCTTTTCCGGTCAACATTAATATTTTAATGAACAACATCTCCGGTGTCAATAAGATAATAAACAGATATTACGGCTGGTATTCATCAGCGTTTTTCAATAATGGAACAAACTTGGTCAGCTCTTTCAGAAAACCCAGTTCAACCGTTCCCACCGGGCCGTTGCGGTGTTTTGAAATAATAATTTCCGCGATCCCTTTCTTCTCCGAATCAGGATTGTAGTATTCATCCCGGTAAATAAACATCACCAGATCAGCGTCTTGCTCCAGCGCGCCGGACTCCCTCAAATCTGACATAATCGGACGCTTGTCCTGCCGCTGTTCCACCGCCCGGCTGAGCTGCGCCAAAGCCAACACAGGCACGTTCAACTCTTTGGCCAGACCTTTCAGAGCGCGGGATATATCCGCAATTTCTTGCTGGCGGTTTTCCGAACGACGGGTACCCTGCATCAACTGCAGGTAATCGATAATAATCAAGCCCAACCCCTTTTCAACCTGGAGCTGCCGGGCCTTGGCACGGATCTGCCTTATAGTGATGGCAGGCGTATCATCTATAAATATGGGCGCCTTGGCCAGCTTGCCGGCAACATCGTGCAGGGCCTGCCAGTCTCCTTCCTCAAGTGAACCGTTGCGCAAGCGCTGCTGGTCGATCTTGGCCTCGGCGCAGAGGATGCGCTGGACCAGCTGCTCCTTGGACATTTCCAGGCTGAAAATAGCTGCCGGAACGTTATGTTTTAAGGCGGCGCTATAGCCTATGCACATGCCCAGGCTGGTTTTGCCCATACTGGGCCGGCCCGCCAGAATAACCAGGTCACTGGGCTGCAGCCCGTGGCATATTTTGTCCAGGTCGCTGAAAGAAGTAGGCACACCGGTAATACTGTCCCTGTTGTTATAAAGAAATTCCATATGTGTCAACGTATCCAGCAAAATATCCTTGATCGAAAAAAAAGCCCCCGTCACGCGCTTGCTGCCCAGTTCCATGATCATCCGCTCGGCCTCGGCAATAAGCTTTTCCGGCTCCTCACTTTCGTCGTAACCCATGCCGGCGATCCGGGTGGAGAGCTGGATCAAAGTGCGCAGCAGCGACTTTTCCTCGACAATACGCGCGTAATACTCAACATTGGCGGCAATGGGGGCCATTTCCGCCAGCGAGGCAATATATGCCACACCGCCGGATTTTTCCAGATTCCCTTGCTGCCGGAGTTGTTCCGACACGGTAATCAAGTCAACCGGTCTGCTGTTCTCATTTAATGCAAGCATTGCCTCATAAATCAATCTATGGTCTTCCCGGTAAAAGTCATCGGGCTGCACCAGTTTCATCGCTTTATAAACAGCTTCCCGGTCAAGAAGAATAGCGCCAAGCACAGACTGCTCGGCGTCAATGTTCTGGGGGGGGATTTTATCCAACAGCTTGAATCACCTACTATCATTAGTAAACACTGTCTAACTGACTAAAACATCAATATCCGCGGATTGGAAAACATAACTCATGATCTCTTCCACCGAACTAACCGGGATCACC
>MVQK01000233.1 GCA_002067515.1 Pelotomaculum sp. PtaB.Bin013
CCCTTGCTCAGACTGCTGGTTCCTGAATTGGTGGATATGAACCTGCCGCCTGAGGGAGTTTTCCATAACTGTGTCATTGTATCTATTGAAAAAAGCTACCCGGGCCAGGCAAAAAAAGTGATGTCCGCATTATGGGGTTTTGGATTAATGATGCTGGCCAAGCTGATTATTGTAGTTGACGCGGGTGTGGATGTGCAAAACATTTCCGAAGTGATGTGGCGGGTGTTTAACAACATTGACGCTAAGCGCGATGTGGTGATCACTGAGGGGCCGTTGGATGCCCTGGACCATGCGTCTCCGTTGCCCCACCTGGGCGCCAAAATGGGCATTGACGCCACAACTAAATGGCCCTCGGAAGGGCATTTGCGCGAATGGCCGGGTGACGTGGTAATGAGTGAGGAAGTGAAAAACCTGGTCGACGGCAAATGGAGGGAGTATGGTTTTTAAGAAGCTGAAAATTTTTCTTGAAATGATTAAATTTGAACATACTTTGTTTGCTTTGCCTTTCGCTTATATCGGGGCTTTGTTGACAGAGAGAAGAATACCTGCCGCGCATGACCTGCTCTGGATCACCATGGCCATGGTTGGCGCCCGCACGGCGGCCATGTCTCTTAACCGGATTATCGACCGGCGCCTGGATGCCCGGAATCCCCGCACCGCCGGCAGGGCCTTGCCCAGGGGGCTTTTGAGAGAAGGTGAAGTTTGGTTTTATGTTTTGTTATCTTTTTTAATTTTGTTATATTCATCCCATCAGTTAACCCCGCTGGCTTTCCGGCTTGCTCCGGCGGCTGTTCTGGTATTGTTTGCCTACTCGTACACCAAGCGCTTTACCTGGACATGCCATCTGGTGCTGGGGTCGGTGCTGGGGATGGCCCCGTTGGGAAGCTGGATCGCCATTACCGGCCAATTTCATCCGGCCCCGGTCCTATTAGCTGCGGGAGTGCTTTTTTGGGTCGCCGGTTTTGATATTATCTATGCCTGCGATGATTACGAGTTTGACCTTAAAGAAGGTCTTTATTCCATCCCGGCCCGGTTCGGCATTAAGCGGGCGCTTTATATTTCCACTGCTTTTCACACCATCGCGCCATTGTTTTTCCTGGCCGCCGGTTTGCTTCTAAACCTTGGCGCCCTTTATCTGGCTGGTGTTATGGTTTCAGTAGGGATACTTTTTTACCAGCATACTTTGGTGCGTCCCGATGATTTGTCTAGGGCAGGTGTGGCTTTTTTTAATTTAAATGGTACCTTAAGTGTTGTTATGTTTGTCTTTACCCTATTAGATGTCTTTTTCCCTTTACGGATCTTTTAACAACCGGTTGAAATTCAGCATTGTCGTGTTTATCACGGCGCTAGTAAAGAAAGAAGGGAATCGCGGTAATGGAACTTGTTCTTGACGGTGAATTGGCTGATCTGGGCAATAAAATTCTGACCGGTGAAAGGTTGAGCCGTGAAGACGGTATTCGTCTTTATCAAACCAAAGACCTCTTGGCAGTGGGTAGCCTGGCCGATCTCGTCCGGCGCAGGAAAAACGGAAACAAGGCCTATTTTATCGTTAACCGTCATATTAATCATACAAATGTCTGCGAAAATCTGTGCGAGTTATGCGCTTTTGGACTTGAAGCAGGCCATCCCAAGGCGTATACTCTCACCCTTGATGAAATCGAAGCTAAGGCGCTGGCTTCGGCCGGGGAGCGAATTTCTGAAATACATATTGTCGGCGGGCTCAATCCGGATTTAAAAATTGATTATTATGTTGAAATGTTGAGGCGCGTCCGGCGGGCGCTTCCCGGTGTGATAATCCAGGCGTTTACCGCTGTGGAAATTGATTATCTGGCACGGGTGCACAGTATACCGGTAGAGGAAGTGCTGGCTGTTTTACGTGAAGCCGGACTTGACTCACTGCCAGGCGGTGGGGCGGAGATTTTTTCGCCGCGGGTGCGTGAGTTGATCTGTTCTAAAAAAATTAGCGGCGAGCGCTGGCTGGAGGTGCACATGGCCGCGCATAAATTGGGAATGCGCACTAACGCCACTATGTTATACGGCCATGTGGAGACGATTGAGGAGAGGGTTGATCATTTGGTCGGATTGCGTGAGGCGCAAGACCGCACCGGTGGGTTTTTGACCTTCATTCCACTCGCCTTTCACCCTAAAAATACCGGCCTGGAGCCGCTGGCGGTCTCCGGGTCTACCGGGTATGATGACTTGAAGGCATTGGCTGTGGCCAGGCTGATGCTGGACAATTTTGATCATATCAAAGCTTTCTGGATAATGATTGGGCCCAAATTAGCCCAGGTTTCCCTTTCTTTCGGGGTTGACGACCTGGACGGCACCGTGGTGGAGGAGAAGATCGCCCATGACGCAGGCGCGGCAACCGGACAATTTATGTCTAAAACTGAGATTGTAAAAATGATTAAAGCGGCAGGGCGTTTGCCGGTAGAGCGTGATACCTTGTATAACGTTATTGAGGAGGGTTTTTAGTGTCCAGATTACGCCTCGGGCAGTTGGATTACATTAATTGCCTACCGGTTTACCATGCCCTTGAAGAGGGGTTGTTGCCGCTGGAAGCCGAACTGGTTAAGAAGCCCCCTAATGTCTTAAACCGTCTTTTTATGAGCGGCCAGTTGGATGTCAGCCCTTTGTCTTCAATTGAGTATGCCAGGAACAAGGATAGTTGCATTATCCTGCCCGGACTTTCCATTAGCGCAGACGGCCGGGTAATGAGCATACTGCTTTTCAGTAAAGTGCCGGTGACGGAACTAGAAGGAAAGAAAGTGTGTCTGACCGAGTCTTCCGCGACCGGGGTCGCGCTCTTAAAAGTGCTTTTTGACCACTATTATCATGTTGATGTGGATTATGAAACTACCGTTCCTGAACTTAGCGGCATGATGGAAAGGGCGGACGGCGCGCTATTGATTGGGGACAATGCCATGCAGGCTCACCAGTATGTAGAAGAACACCACATCCCCTACCATGTTACTGACCTTGGTGAAACGTGGAAGCAGTTTACCGGCGCGAAGATGGTTTACGCGGTTTGGGTAGTGCGCAAAGCCTACGCCAGCTCCAATGCGGCGGCGGTAAATTACCTCAGTAATATACTCATAAATTCAAAGGAAATCGGTCATAGACAAATAACCGCTGTTGCCGCTAAAGCCCAGCAACGGAGCGGACTGCCGTTATCCGTTACTGAGGATTATTTTAAAACGATCAAACATGATTTTGGCGATGACGAGAGGAAAGCACTGCTAACTTTTTATGATTATGCCTATAAAAGCGGATTAATTGATGAAAGAGTCAAACTGCGGGTGTGGGGTGAAGCCGGTGCCTGATCTGGATAATATTTTGGACAAAGCCGTCCGGGGAGGGCGGCTTTCTTTGAAAGAGGGTGTAGCTCTTCTCGCCTCGCCTGACTTGTTACCGGTGGGCCGCGCGGCTGATTTAGCACGTAAGCGAAAACATCCTGACAACATAGTTACGTTTATTATTGACCGGAATATTAACTATACAAATGTCTGTAGCAGCAGGTGCCGCTTCTGTGCCTTTTGGAAGGAAGAAACAGACCCGGAAGCTTATATCTTGGATAAGGAAACGCTTTTTAAAAAGATTGAAGAAACCATAGCCGCCAATGGTACGGCAGTAATGATCCAGGGTGGGCTTCATCCGAAGCTGGGACTGGATTACTACCTGGACATGCTCCAATCGGTTAAAGAGCGATACGATATTCACATTCACTCTTTCTCTCCGCCTGAAGTAGCGTATATGGCGCGGAACTCCGGATTGTCATTGCGAGAGGTCCTGTTAAAATTACAGAAAGCCGGCCTGGATTCTCTGCCAGGCGGTGGCGCCGAGATCCTGGATAACCGGGTGCGTGGTTTAATCAGTCCGGAAAAGATCACCTGGGAAGAGTGGATGGAAGTAATGGCACAGGCTCATCAAATTGGAATGAAATCCACAGCCACCATGATGTTCGGTCATGCGGAAACCTTGGAGGAACGGGTGCTGCATATGATCCGGGTGCGTGAGCAGCAGGACCGCACCGGCGGCTTCACCGCTTTTATTCC
>MVQK01000234.1 GCA_002067515.1 Pelotomaculum sp. PtaB.Bin013
TTCATCAAACTGCCAAAAAGGGACATGGATTTCTGTTTAAAAGTCAAGCAGGAATATGCTTCTATCGTAGAGGATCCTTATTTGAAAGGATTGCTGGAAAAAGCTATAGACGGACAGGAAGAGCAAAAGTACCGGAACATACTAATGGAGTTTGAAGAGGCGAGACGGCGATGGTATAGTTTTGAAAACGACAAGTATGAGGAATTTCTGTTAGACTGGTTTCGACAAAAGGGAATAGAATTGATTGACAAACCGCCCGTCAACAACCTAGAATATAACAAAAAGAAGAAATAAACCCACCGGGTGGATAACCCGGTTTTTTTGTCATTATTAGCTATAATCTTACAAAAAATAAACCTATCCAGAGCATACTGCATATAGTAAAATAATACAAGGCAAAATCATTTTATAATAAAAAAAATAACCATTGCTGCTGCGGTTATACCGCAAAGTGATAATTTTTCCAGTGCTGATAATTTTGCTTTATTGCCATACTAAATGAAAAGGGGGCAATAAATGAGTAGCAAAGAGAAAACGGTGCACCGGGACCGGGCGGCTTTGCTTAAGGGACCTGTTTTGATTGCTGTGGCGGTTGTTATTTTATTAAGCTGTTATGCCTGGGCAAAAAAAACAGTAGTTGTGGATATTGACGGCAGCCAGACAACAGTGAAAACTTTTTCCTTTACGGTTGGCGGTTTGCTGAAGTCGCAAAAAATCGCCTTGCTGGAAAAAGATGAGGTGTCTCCGCCTCTTGCATCCACGTTGAAAAAAGGCATGATTGTGACAATAAAAAGGGCGACGGATCTGACTATTGCCGTGGATGGCAGTGAGATTCCCGCCAGAACCATGACAAGAAAAGTTGAAGATGCGCTTTTAGAATACGGAATTAGCCTAGGTCCGGAAGATGAGGTTGAACCGGCTAAAGACAGCCCGGTCAACCCTGGGATGACTGTTAAGGTGGCCAGGGTTAAAACTGAAAGCCTGACATGCGACGCTCCAATTGATTATGAGACTAAAAAGCAGTATACGGTTAAGCTGCCGGGTGGGGAAAGCCGTGTAGCGCAAGAAGGCAAAGAAGGGACGGAGCGTCAGACCTGGCAGGTTACTTTTAAAGACGGGAAGGAAGTTGACCGGCAGTTGGCCTCCCGGGAGGTGATTGAACCTCCGACTGATAAGATAGTCTTATACGGGAGCACCATGGTCGTATCCCGTGGCGGCGATAATATCCGGTATGCCCGTGTCCTGGATATGCTGGCATCAGCCTATACTTACACTGGTTATAACACCGCTTCAGGTGTCGCACCGAGTTATGGCGTCGCGGCTGTCGATACCAGCAGGATTCCGATGGGAACCAGATTATATGTTGACGGTTATGGATATGCCACTGCTCTTGACCGGGGAAGCGCAATACAAGGAAACCGGATTGACCTGTTTTTCGGATCATATAGTGAGGCTATGGGTTGGGGCTTAAGGTGGGTAAAAGTATATGTGTTAGATTAAAAACAAAAGGCCGAAAGGCCTTTTTTGTTTTATGATTAGGGAATTATGCTTTTCGAAAAGTTTTATAAATGAGGGTTGCCAAAGAATAATTTGTTCAGTTTTATTTTTGTTTTATTAGAATTGGGAATAATAAAGAGGAAATGAGAGCAATTTGCCGAAAATATTTATCGGAGCCGGTTTTGGTGAAAGTTTACTCGGGAGGACACAGGTTGAAAGAAGTAGCGTCGCCTGCGGTAGTGCGGGATCTCCTCAGCCGCAATAAATTATCTTGCCGGAAGAGTTTAGGTCAGAATTTTTTGATTGACTCTAATATAATCAATAAAATCATTGAAGCGGCAGACTTGTCGGCCGGCGATCTGGTTGTGGAAATCGGCCCCGGGCTTGGCGCCTTGACTGCGAGAATTGCCCGCAGCGCCGGCAAGGTGCTGGCGGTAGAAGTGGACCGGGGTTTGTTGCCGCTGCTGGCGGAGGTAGTGGAAGGCGCCGGAGATGTGGAGATTATCCACGGCAACGCTCTTGAGATTGATTTTGACAATCTTGTTCTAATAAAAACCGGTGGACGGTTTGGCCGGGGGAGCGGGCAGTACAAACTAGTTGCCAACTTGCCGTATTATATTACCAGCCCGTTGCTCATAAATATTCTACAAGAGCGCTATAATTTATCCCGGATGGTTGTGATGGTTCAATCCGAAGTGGCTGACCGGCTCGGTGCCGCGCCCGGCACCAAGGATTATGGCGTGTTAAGCGTGATCGTGCAATATTTTACTGATGTAAAAGTCCTTTTCCGGGTTCCCAGAACTGTTTTCTATCCGTCACCGGCAGTGGATTCCGCTGTTGTGCGGCTTATATTACGGCCGCCGCTTGAACCGGTGCAGGATGAGAAAACCTTCTTCAAGGTTGTGCGGGCAGCTTTTGGCAAGCGCCGTAAAACCTTGCTGAACTCTTTGACGGATTCAGGGTTTGGTATAGAAAAGGAAGTATGGAGGGCGGTGCTGGAAAGTTCCGCTATCGATCCGGGACGGCGGGGTGAAACTTTGTGTCTGGCCGAATTTGCCCGTTTAACCGGTTGTTTGCGGGAAATCCAGGGTTGTTGAGATGAGCAGGGAAGTAGCACTTACGGCAATTAGGAACAATATGTTTAGATATGATTATTATAAAATTAGGGTACTGCTCCGGGGTCAGTAGTCAGTAGACAGTAGACAGTAGACAGGAGCCAGTAGTTAGTAGTCAGAATGAGTGAGCAGTTTATCGTCTTGAATTATTCTGAATGCTTCGATTATAAACTAGCGTAATTGCTCAAGGATCAGGAACCGGAATAAGGGTCATTATTCTGAATACTGACTACTGTGTACTGACTACTTGAATTTGACGGGTGAGGTAGTGACCATGTATTTTATAAGTCCTTCAAAGGGTCGTATGGATTTTGATGAAATGATGAACGACATAATTAATTATATTAAAGGCATACCCACCTCATCGTATAAGATCATTATCGGTTCAGACTCCCAGGTTAAAAGAGAAACTTCTTTTGTTACAGCCGTGATTGTGCACCGTCTGGGTAAAGGCGCCCGTTATTATTACCGCAAAAAAACACACCGGAAGATCAAAAGCCTCCGGCAGAAAATTTTTTATGAAACAGCGCTAAGCCTGGAACTGGGGGGAATGGTCAATAAATATTTCAGCAGCAGCGGGTTCGATGAATTAAACGTGGAAATCCACATTGACGTAGGCAACCACGGTGAGACTAAAAGCCTGATCCGCGAAGTGGTTGGCATGGTCACGGGAAGCGGCTTCCAGGCAAAAATTAAACCGGATGCTTATGGCGCTTCCAGTGTGGCTGATAAACATACAAAATAAATAGGAGTCAGAATTCAGGAGTCAGGAGTCAGAATGAGAGGAATTAGTTGGGGACATTCCTCTGACCCCAAAGTCAGGCTCCCAAGAGAGGTATGTCCCCTTTCCGTGATAGAAGTGGATGTCTTTGAAATCTGATGTTGTAATGAGCAAACTTAAGAATTGTGAAAGCAACTTATGGAGAGGGGCGTTGCGCCCCTCTATGTTTTTTCGCTGATACATTTTTCCAGGAGGTCCCAGCGCCTTTCCCGGTGGTATCCTATATATTCGATTCCTCCTCTGATCCTGCTGCGCTTTTTGTTTTTAAAGGCGCAGGAAGCTTCGATGCAGTCCCCAATGATCGTTTCGGCAATCAGTCTGGCATGGTTTTCGTTTTTTTCCGGTGAGCCCAGGTATTTATGACCGACTATCGTACCTATGTTTATTCGTAAATTATTCTTCGCCGCGAGTGCCAGGGAGACTGGTGGAATTGCCAGTTCCTTCAGCGGCACTAAGCTAAGGAAACGCCGGGACACAGCGTGTGGCCCATGGGAAGGGGAGGCGGCGCCGACCTTTTCTTCCAGACCGAGCTCCATGTTTAACCGCCGGCGCTCTTCAAGAAGGTGGGACGCCAGGGTTGACAGGCTTGCTTTGCCTTCATCCGGGTAACAGTCAGTTAACGACATGTCAAGGTTATAGGAGTTTACGTTTTCCA
>MVQK01000235.1 GCA_002067515.1 Pelotomaculum sp. PtaB.Bin013
CTGACCCGCGTCATTTCCCCCTCGCTGGGTGGCGTGCTGCTGGAAAAAATCTCCACGGCTGCGCCTGGCTTGTTTGGCGCGGTGATTCTGTTGTGGCTGCTGACCTATGTCTTCCGGTTTGTTGCCCGTCCGGCTGCCGTGCAGGCAGGCTGGGAGCAGTGAGCCATGCCGGTTTTTAACTCGGCGTTTACTGTCCGTGCACCGCTGCAGGCGGTGGTGGATTTTCACTTCAGCCCGGGAGCTTTCCAAAAACTGACACCCCCGGGCATGCCCATGCGCCTGCTCCAGGCGGATCCTCTGGCGGAAGGTTCAATCACCCGCTTCAGCCTGGGGCTTGGCGGTTGGCGGGCGGAGTGGGTGGCGGTTCATTCGGGCGTGGATTCCAGCGGCTTTACCGATTCCCAACTGGAAGGTCCGCTGGCGCGCTGGGAGCACCGGCATCAATTTACCGAACTGCAGCCCGGGGTCACCCGGTTGCATGACCGGATTGCCTATGAATACAAGCCGGGCAGCGCGTATTGGTGGACAAGACTCTTGTTTTCCCCCCTGGCATTGCGGTTCCTGTTTGCCTGGCGCTACCTGGCAACCCGCCATGCGGTACGGCGGCGGGCGGGTTGATTTGTGCCCATTAAAGCGCCAAACGGCGGGGTGAGGGGGGCACCCAGCCGTTTGACTTTGTTAGTATAGCACAGAGGTTGTAAAAAGTCTATAAGAAATTTATTAGAATATGGGAATATTATTAGGCAAATTCTGAAAATTTTCGATCAATTTCTGGCTTTAACAAAATTCCTGCTTTTTCAAATCCATCCAACGTGTCTTGGTATGTGCCAGGGCCACCCAAAAAATTCCAAAATTCTTCCGCCACCAAAATTTCATTGGCAACATCAAACAAGCCTTGTAAAGTCCATCGCTGATAAGGTTGGGGCTCATAAGGATTATATGGTATAGCCAAAAGTGTTTTAATCGAGGTTGTTTGGGATACATAACCCCGGAGTGCAATCCATTCAAGCAATGTTCTCTTATATCCTACAAAATCCCCAATGTTTGGTTTTGCAGTTTTAATATCTATATAGTATTCAGTTCCATGTTCGTCAATGATGAATAAATCAACACGTGTTGCTTTCACACTCCTGCTGTTACCCTCGCCAGAAACATTCAAAATATCAATGGTTTCTCTTGATTTATCCGGTTTTATTGCTGATGTTCTTAATCCGTCCATCAGATCTTGAATTAAACTTTGTGCACTGGAACTCATTTGAGTTCCAATCGTATATTGTCTTTCAATTCTCTGAAAACGTGGTGTACCGATGAGAACAGCGACTTGTTCAAAAACTGATGTGCCAAGCGTAGTGTTAATGGATTGAATAAATGAATATAATGCCATCCGATCTTTCCCTAACAATCTGGTATGGAATGGCATTGAGTTGGTTTCGGGATTATATGTTTCCAGCTTGCGCCGAATTTGAGTAACCAGTAGATCGATGATTTCGTCAATTTGATGTTTTGGAAGCGGCATTACTTATGCTCCTTTTTTAACATAAATATTGTTTCCTGGTATGGGTCATTACCTTGCTCTGTACGTTTTGTAACAGCACGATGAAATTCTTCCTGAATAAACATTCCACTTAAGCGCGCGATTTCAGGATATAAATCAAAACGATCATTTGCCACAATAAATATTGTGCCGTCAGGTTTAACAAATGGTAATATGTTCCGGAATACTTCGGCAATTCCTTCAACGTATTTATTTTGTGCCAGTTTTGACTTACCGCTTTTCTTGGGACCAATTTCCGATTCGTCCTGGCGAGGAAACCCAAATAGTTCATAGGCGTATATGTGTTGATCGTGGTAATCGATTTGACCGACATAAGGCGGGGAGGTAAAAATTCCATCAATTAACCGATTACCCAACACATCTGGATAATGTTCATTAAGTTGAATTGATCGACTGTCGCCCTGGATAATTGTAACGGTTTTGTCTGACCTTAATCCATCGAACTCAGTGATACGGCGTGCTGTATCCTCACTATAAGCATGGATTTTTTCAATACAATTATCGATGGGGGTACAGAAGCGATTATGTTTACGGCACCAATATTGTTCCCCCACAGGAAGGGGGGCTTTTGGTGTTGCTAAATCATAATGAGGAATAAGTCGGGAAGATCGAACTGCTCTGCTTAACACAATTTTTAGTAAATCTTGATAATAATAATGGGGAATTAATCTGCGATAATATAACATTTCAAGCAGAGTTCTCGGAGCAAACCATGAATGCAAATAATCGCTTTGACATTCAGAGAGAAGGCTTTCTTGTAAACCTTCCATTTTTTCATCCGGGAACAACAATAGATTGACTGCAGGAGAATGGGTCAAGTACTGTGAAAACGTTTTAACTCGTCTTTCAACTTCCAATATTTCTGTGCGAGCTTTTTCACAGTTATATTTATCGGTTTTTACCTTTGCTATAAGGCAGTTAAATGGGGAAATATCGATGCCAATTGTGTGCATCCCCATTTCATTGCCTTGGACAAGGGTGGTACCTGAGCCCATAAATGGATCGAGAATGATCGCATCAGGCATAAAATATCTTTGGAGGAACCATTCGACCAATTGGGGAATAAATTTGCCCAGATAGGGGTGTAAACGATGCACATGCTTCGTTCTTTGATGTTCAGGAAGATTGTAAAACCCTAATTCCGGGTGAAGACCTGCATGATGATGTTTTTCTTCCCCAATTTCCACCAAGGAAAGAAAAATTTTCAATTCCTTCAATGAAACACGTAAATCCCCATTACTGGCTTTTAATATGAGTTCGCCATTTTTATTGTATTTATTAATTCTTCCGCGTTGAATATAGTCTCGAATATTATGAGTTGTTTTTCCTACTATTTGGGCAGCTTCATCAAGTGTTACTAATTCAAGATCATCAATCATGGATTAACCTTTTTGTGAGATTTCCTTTGGTATTATACCTTGTTGCGAATTCAGTCCTAATGTTGGCTGGAATCTTTAATAAATAATTTAAGAATCAAGAAATTTTGCGGCGGGTTATTGGAGTAATAATTTCCGATTTATTACTCCTGTCTGATCGCAAAATTGCATGATAAATTGATTTGTTAGTGAATCAATTTTTACTCCTTTGGCAAGTTGATATTGGTATGAATACTTATCAAGTAGCAAAGTTATCGATTCGATCATGTCAAGATAAAGGGTGTCGTTGTTGGAAAGAAGTGCCCAAAAATCCTTGCCCTCCAGTGTAAGTGTGCCATGGTCATTACCGTTGGATGGTGCATTACCAAAAAAATTACCAATAACTTTTACAACTTCACGATCTGTTTTGGTTAGGGATGAACCTTGCTCTTTAGGAATCAAAGAGAATATTTGATTGTCAGCATTAGCTATGATAGCAGGGTTTGTTTGGATGGTAATTATATAAAGTATGCCACCAATCGCGAATATTAGATCAATCCCGGGAAAAGGAGATTGGAAGCACTCATGTGTTGTATTCGCAATATGGATTGCTAAATGCTTCATCATTCCGTTGAATAATTCACCTTCCTGGCAAGACAAATAGTTAACCAATAAGCCTTCGATAAATTTTCTCGCGTTATCTCCTTGTAAATTCAGAATGATTTGTACTGGATCCATTAGCAAGGTGGATAAAGATATTTGGGAAATCATTTGAATTCGTTCCTGATGGAAGCGTTCAATTGCTCCTGATAGATATTGATCAAGTTCATGCGTTTCAGACTTTTTCATGAAATATCTCCCAAATCTCGCAAAAATACAAATAATTGGGACTTCCGGGTCCATTTTACCCGAAATCCAGGATGTGAATAAGCTGTTATCTTCCAATAGTAACCCCGCAAGCGAAAGGTTTTCCCATCCTGCTTGCGGGGGCAATTGATTAATGATGTTGGGGTGGTAAACCTTATGAAATCTGCCGCGCCCAGCCAGCCGCACGCTCCAGCTCCCCGTCCTTGAGCGGTCCTTCCTTGTCCAGTACGAAAAACCCTTCCGGCTGGAGCAGGATTTCCGCTCCCTT
>MVQK01000236.1 GCA_002067515.1 Pelotomaculum sp. PtaB.Bin013
TGGATTGATAAATACCTGCGGTGCGATGGATTACTCTTTACTTTCGACCTTGAACTTCAGACATGACCTCAAGGCCAAATATCTCCTGATCATGGCTGAAGCCGGCGACTTTGCAGAGGACGGAACCAATATTATGATAGACAACGGCTGGTTCGAGGAACCGCCGCGCATAATTAACCGTAAGGAAATAATTAATAAAGTACATTAAATTCTAATTGCTATTGACAGTTGTAAATTTTCAGGATATAAGTAATATTAAGTTGCAAATAAGAATATGTATTATTTAGGAAGACTTCTTGTTAAAGAATAAGCACTTTAACCTTGAATGAAAGGGGGATTTTCTGAATACTATTCCATGAGGAATTTTCGTTATAGCTATTAAAACGTTGGAAATTTAATTAACTAATTGAATTATTTTTTTGATCGAACTATTGATTTGCAAAATATACTGAGAGGAAGTTTTAAAATGCGTAAACCTGCAAACTTTTTAATTGCTGTTATTTTACTTGCCGTTATATCTGTTTTTTTGTCGGCATGTCAGGTACAAACCCCAACGGTGCCGGATAAATCAACAGCAAGTAAAACCTTGACCATTGCTACGTCCTTTTACCCAATGTATATAGCGGCTGTGAATGTCGCCAAAGACGTACCTGGTGTAAAGGTTGTCAATATAACCCAGCCTACGACAGGTTGTCTGCATGATTACCAGCTCAAGCCTGATGACTTAAAAACTCTTAGTGAGGCTCAAATATTTATTGTTAACGGTGCGGGGATGGAGGCGTTTATGGATAAAGTGGTCAGTCAACTGCCTGATCTGAAAATTGTTGACGCGAGCAAGGGTATACCGCTTATAAAAGGAGACGGAGAGGAAGGAGATAATCCTCACGTATGGGTAAGTATATCAAATGCCATACAACAGGTGAAAAATATCGGGCTGCAACTGGCCGCGCTTGATCCGGAGCATGCCGCGCAATACAATGCTAATACTACCGCATATGTCGATCAGCTTGATGCCCTCCGCGTGACAATGCATCAGAATCTTGATGGCGCCAAGAAGCGGGACATCATTACGTTTCATGAAGCATTTCCTTATTTTGCCCGGGAATTTAACCTTAACATTGTAGATGTAATCGAAAGGGAACCCGGTTCTGAACCGAGTGCCGCTGAGTTGGCTGACACTATCGAAACTATTAAAGAGTCAAATATTAAGGCGCTCTTCGCTGAACCCCAGTATCCGGCGAAAGCTGCGGAGACCATTGCCCGCGAAACGGGAGCGAAAGTATATACCCTTGATCCGGCGGTAACGGGTAGCATGGAGCCGGACGCTTATCTGAAAACTATGGAAGCCAACATGAAAACTTTAGAAGAAGCGTTAAACTAAACTTAAGATAAAGAACGAAGGCGAGATTAATTTGCGTGTATTAATTTTAAATATAAAAAAGCTGGCTATCCCATTTCTTTTCTTGCTATTCTTTACTTATATAACATGGCATTTGTCAAAATCATTAGTGACTGCGTTACCTTTTAAAAATGCCAGGGCAATAATAACTTGGAACGATTTTTTAAACTTTAAAACAGTTTTCCTGAGCATTATCATTGAGGCACTGCCGTTTATTCTTATCGGCGTTCTTGTATCCGCCATCCTGGAAAATTTTCTTTCTGAAGAAACAATACGTAAAGTTTTACCCGGGAACAGAATTCTAAACATTTTCCTTGCCTGTTTTCTGGGGATTATCTTTCCCGTATGCGAATGCGGTATTGTGCCGGTCGCCCGAAGGCTGGTTAGTAAAGGAGTTCCTCTTTATAGCGCCATAACCTTTATGTTGGCCGCGCCCATTATTAATCCGGTAGTCGCTTCGTCAACAGCGGTTGCGTTCAGCGCCAACCCTAAAATAGTTTGGTTCAGGCTAGGACTGGCTTTCTTTGTTTCTTTTGTTACCGGGCTGCTTTTGAGCTATTGGTTTGACAGTAGCGAACTGAAAAGGGGTATTGTCCAAAACTTCTATTACTGCGGTTGTGATCATGAACATCATGACCACCATCACAATTCACAACCAACATTTAAAACCAAAATAATTAACACATTCCAGAGCGCCTGCGATGAGTTTTTTGATATGGGTAAGTATTTGATTATGGGAGCTTCTTTAGCTGCAATTGCTCAAACCTTTGTGTCACGAGACATTATATTGAACATAGGGCAGAATTCACTGTCATCAATAGCGGCAATGATGACCTTTGCCTTTGGGGTTTCTGTTTGCTCATCTGCCGATGCTTTTATCGCCGCGTCATTTGCAACCAATTTTACTACTGGTTCACTGCTCGCATTCATGGTGTTCGGTCCTATGATTGATATGAAAAATAATTTAATGTTGCTCAATGCTTTTAAGGCTCGTTTTGTAATTGCTCTGGTTATGATAGTTAGTCTATTGGTTATAGGTAGTACTCTTTTGATCAATATTGTGTCAGTCGGGGGTTTCAGGTAGGATGAAAAGGCGTTTCTCGCTTAACACAGAAGCTGTTTTCAAAACTTTAATTCTTCTTGGATTTAGCGCGTTTCTTTTTTGGTTTGTGAAAAGCAATAATATTGTTTACTATATCAATCCTCGTTTTGTAAGGCTTACCGAGGCGGCAGCAGTTCTGATATTTCTCATGTTTTTGGTGCAAGCCGGCAATTCCTTTAGATGGACATCTGTTGTCCATAGCTGCTTGTGCCATTCCGGCCATAGTCATAATAAATTGGCCTTACTCCCGTTCGTTGTCACTCTAATGATGGCGTTTCTATTGCCTAACAATGCTCTTGATGCCAGCATGGCTTTTAATAAAGGAATGAACCTTAGCACACGGCCGACGACCTCAGGTCAACCCGGCCTAACTGTTACCGTCCCGGGTAATGTACCAACAACACAGACTAATAATAACAACTCAAACAGTCAAGGATACCTCCCACAGGAGCAAAACCCAATGCAAGCAAAAATCGATGAACTTCATAAAACCAGTCTTATTAATGTAACCGAAGATAATTTTTCTTTGGTTACCAATGAGGTAAACATGTATCCCGAACAGTATGCTGGCAAAGAAATAACCATGATCGGTTTTGTATTAAAAGAACAAAAGTTTACTACCGATCAATTTGGGCTGGTTCGTTATGTAATTACATGCTGCTCCGCTGACGCTATGCCAGATGGCTTTATGTGCGAATATAAGAATGCGTCAAACTTTAGAGAAGGCGATTGGCTGAATATCCGGGGAACCATTCAATTAGGAAAATACGAGGGAAATACAATCCCTGTAATTAGGATTACTGCCTTTAGTAAGGCGCAGGAGCCTCAAAACCCGTATATTTATCCCAAGTTCTAAAGTTTTACCTCAGAACAAAATTCTCAACATGTCCTTGCCCAAGAGTGGTTTATTACTAATAACTCCTATATAAACTTACAGCTATTTTTCAAGTTGATAAAGGACCACTGTAACAACAACATTTTTAAATACCAACAAATTTCTAAATAATAATCCTGTCTGGCTGTGAAGTAGCCGATGCCACCATTTTTTTGTCTCAAATTCCGGAATAAGTATGGTAATATAATCATCCGGGCTTTTTTTGCTTTCAATCTTTTCAATGAAACTGAATAATGGGGCGGTGATTGCTCGGTGAGGAGAATGCAGTATAATAAGTATTCCAAACAAAACAAAAAGGTTTAAACCCATCCTGTAGTTAGAGAGAAGAGGAAATGCAGAAATAATGGCATCGGTGCCAGAAGAAATGCTAACTGCTACAGTAAGGGTATAATCTATGAGTAGGGCGGCAGCAGCCGTTAAAGCAGCTGTTTCTCCCAGATTCTTTTTGGCCACGGAATATGAACCGCCGCCCCCCGGGTTAGCCTGGACAATTTGAGTATACGAGAGTGTTACAATACCAAGCAGAGCTATAATAGCTAACGCTACCATCCATGTATATCCGTAGGCAATTGTGTTGCCGCTCAGTTTCCCTATCGGGAAATGAATAGTTTTTTCTTGCCAAAGGGGGCGGTAATCTGAGACAATAA
>MVQK01000237.1 GCA_002067515.1 Pelotomaculum sp. PtaB.Bin013
AAAATACCATCCATTTCGATTATTGGGCGATTTTGAAAATATCAAGGGGTTTTTAGTATTTTCTTAAATTTTTTTTGGTACTTATTTACTGTAAGTGCATAACTACTGTTAGTATATCCCCGCCATTTAAAAATCAGCTAAGAAAAAACCAAGAGAAAGCTAAGAGTTTTTTGCTTTATAATGAAAGTTCGCGTCAAACGCTAACCCTCCCTGGTATTATTGATATAGCTATTTCTCCTTTTCTTCATCATGCCCTGCTGAAATTAAATCACAGCCACTGGAGAAGATTTATCGGTTATCCAGGAGCTTTTTGACCACACAAAAACAAGCATCACATACTTATGTTTCTGAAAGGCTGAAACGGCGAACAGTAGACAAATTAGACACACTATATTAGTACCGCCAGGCACCAACACCGAAGATAAAGATCAGGTACCAACACGGGCACCTGACGAGCCTCCGGTAAATAAAATAAACCCCTCGAAGGCTTGATTTTCTGGTCGCCTGAAGGGTTTACACAACTGACCACTAGTCAGCAGCCTGGAGAAACCGCAGTATCCCCGCTGTCTTAATCAGTATGGGCAATTTTCACGTTGGCCTTGTATTCCGCCAACTGCCCGTTTTCAACGTTGGCAGTAAAATTGACAACTTCCACACCTACTATGTTCTTACCATACCGCGAGGCCTCCGTAATGGCTGACTGCACGGCGCCCTTCCAGCTATCGGGAGATTCACCCACTATTTCCGACACTTTAACGTGCAACCATCATCCCTCCTTTATTTTTTTAAAGCATTTGTATTATGTCTACAATACTGTTTTTTATACGTTTTCCTAGCCACTCTTTTCCATTAATTCTTTGAGTTTCTTTAAAGCCTGCCTTTCCAGCCGCGACACTTGCACTTGCGAGAGTCCCAATTTTTTTGCGATGTCCGACTGAGTTTTATCCTCAAAAAACCGCCAGGCAATAATCAGCCTGTCCCTTTCAGAAAGGTTGTCTAAAAGTTCTTTCACAGATATCCTGTCCAGCCAGGGCGCATCCCCGTCTTCCTTGTCTTTAAGCTGGTCTAACAGATATATCGGGTCGCCGTCATCCTGATGCAGAGTCTCATAAATCGACGTAGGCGTTTGAGCGGCCTCAAGCGCGTTAACAACTTCTTCCCTGGACAACCCCAGGTCCGCGGCTATTTCTCCCACTGACGGCTCACGGCCCAACTTTGCGGTGAGGACGTCCCTCACCTGCTGAATCTTATATGCGATTTCCTTTACCGAACGGCTGACTTTTACCGGACTGTCGTCCCTTAAAAATCTTCTGATTTCCCCGACGATCATCGGCACGGCATATGTTGAAAATTTCACCTCATAGCTGGGGTCAAATTTATCTATCGCTTTAATTAAACCAATGCAACCGATTTGAAAGAGGTCTTCCAACTCATAGCCACGGTTTTGAAAACGCTTGACCAGGTTAAATACCAGCTTAAGGTTGCAATTAATCAACCTGTCCCGGGCATAACCGTCACCCGCCTTCGCCTTTCCAAGCAACTCTTTCATTTCCCGATCTTTCAGCAATGGAAAGCGGGGCAGGTTCATCTCAACCAGCCTGCCATTCATTTTTTCATCTCCCGCCTATTGCTCCGGGCTTATCCGCGCTACCCCGGAACCAACCCTTTTGCTCATTGTTACCACAGTACCGTGGCCAGGAGTTGAGTCCACCTTAAAACTGTCCATAAAAGAATTAATAAATGTAAAACCCAGGCCTAAGCGCTCAGAGTCGGTGGAAAAAGCAGGTTGCAGAGCATCGCCGATATCTTCGATACCCCTGCCGTCATCCTCAATTCTGATCTCAATGGTATCCTCCGTCAACGCGGCGTATATTCTAATAAAGCGGTCCGCGGCATTCTCATAGCCATGGATAATGGAATTCTCCACCGCCTCAGACACCGCTACTTTGATTTCTTCCAAGTCGGACAGAGTACATTCGATTTGCGAAGCAAAGGCGGCGACAGTCACACGGGCGAAAGCCACATTGGCTGGAATGCTTAAGAATTCCAATTTCATTTGATTGTTCAAGAGCATAGTTTTACCCCCTTAACCGATATTCTCCAGCGCGGCGGCTTCGCCGGGAAATTCATCCATAATCCGGAGCAAACCCGACAGTTCCAAAATCCTGCGAACTTGTGGCTGAGGTTCTACGAAACAAACCCTGCCGCCTATTTTTGTTATTCGTTTATACCTTCCTAGAACCACCCCTAAGACCGAACTATCAATAAATGACACGCCTGCCAGATTTAAAATTATGTTTTTAACTGGTTGATTGTCAAGGGCTTCATCTAAAGTATTCCGCAGGTTATCGGCCACACCCAGGTCTAGATCCCCGCTTAGCCGTGCGATTAATGTATCTTGTAATTGCTCAAGTTCCAAACGCACAAGCACCACCTCTTCATCGATAATCATTAAGTGAATTGATATAAAATCCATTAGCGCATGCCTTATTGCTAAATCTTACCAAATATTTTTTAAAAAGGCAAGGCATGTCAGCAGATAAAAAAGGCCCGGAGTTAATCCGCGCCCAATAAACTAAAATAGTTTCACTATGATTCGCTATTAAAAATTATATATTAGAAAACCTGATCAATAACCCGTTTCATCTGTTGTATCATAGTTGCTTTGAGAACATCGCTGCCGGCCACCAAATTAACCCGCTTGACCTCCTGGCCGCCCTTGGTGACAACATAAGCTCCCACTACCTGCCCCTTTCGCACAGGAGCGCTCAGGTGGTCAGGAACCTCGACTCTTGATTCAAAGCCCTTTTCTTCTCCCTTAAGAGCCACTACGCTAACTTTTTCAGCAGTTTGAGCTTCCACCTGGTCCACTTGCCCCTTGCCTACTTTAATAGTGCCCACATTAGCGCCCTGTTCGGCAATTTTTACCGCTTTATACCTGGCGAACCCGTAATCCAGCAGTTTTGTCGACTCACGGAAATGGCTTCCCGGTTCCGGCGTGCCCAATACTACGCAGATTATCCTCAAACCGTCCCTTTCCGCCGAGGAAGCCAAGCAGTATTTCGCCGCTTCCGTCCAGCCGGTTTTACCGGCGTCTGCTCCATTGTACCACCATAACAGCTTGTTCGTGTTCCAAAGCTTGAACGCCCCGCCTCTTAATTCCGATTCTTTCATGGAGGTTATTTGCCGGAACAACGGATATTTTAAACCTTCCTTTAAAATAACAGCCATGTCGTAGGCGCTGGTATAATGGTTGTCAGCAGTCAAACCATGGCAGTTGACAAAATTAGTGTTCGCCAGGCCCAACTCTTTGGCTTTATCGTTCATAGCCTGGACAAAAGCCTCTTCACTGCCCGCTATATGTTCCGCAACAGCCACACTGGCGTCATTTGCCGACTGTAAACCGATTGCCAAGAGCATATCCCAAAGACTCATTTCCTCACCCGGCTCGAGATAAACCTGTGAACCGCCCATTTCCCAGGCGTTTTCACTAGTGACAACCTTATCGGTAAGCTTAAACTTGCCTTGTTCCACTGCTTCCGACGCCAGCAATAAAGTCATTAATTTCGTAACGCTGGCCATCGGCAGGCGCTTATTCGGTTCCTTTTCATAAATAATCTTGTTGGTCGTGGGCTCCAAAAGCACCGCCGCCACGGCAGTCGTTTCCGGAACGGCAGGCGCGGCAACCTCCCACGCTGTATTTTCCGCGCCAAGGGTTCCGGAAGCCGTAGCGGCAACTTGACCCACTGGCAGACCAGCAAGCAATACAAAAACCATTAAACCGATCAAGGCTTTTTTCCGCAAGATAAACATACCCCCATTTCTTCCAGAATATTTGCATAGACAACGCCTTATTAGCAGTTATTTGTATTATGATACTCCGTCATAAAGTTATACGGCTGCGTTAAAGCCATTTTTTGTCATAATTAGTCACTTTCAAAAAAAATTAACCATATTATGCATAAAAATAACCGGATCGATAGACCCGGTTCTGACAAGTAAGTATTATTTCTCCAAATTTAGCTCA
>MVQK01000238.1 GCA_002067515.1 Pelotomaculum sp. PtaB.Bin013
CCCCATTTTCATCATGTTTCATAGTGTTGGCCCCTTTCTTCTGGCAACCCACACTATTATCTCATAACGAATATATTTTGTCCAGTAGGGTTTTGCGAAAAAATATTCTCTTTAAAAGGATACAACGCTTTAATTTAACGGCTCTGAGAATTATGCGTCAGTACTGAAGGGTACTTCGTTTACGCCGGCCGGGGCGACGACATGATCAAAGCCGGCGGCATCTGGGTCTCGCCTGTGGAAGTGGAAGCTACCTTGATGCTGCACCCGGCAGTGCTGGAATGCGGTGTCGTCGGCGCGCCGGACGACGACGGGCTGATCAAGCCGAAAGCGTATGTTGTTTTCAAAGAAGGCGTTACAGTGAATGAAGAGCTCATGACTGATGTAAAGCTTTTTGTTAAGAAAACAATTGCTCCGTACAAGTTCCCGCGGTGGATTGAGCAGATTGATGAACTGCCGAAGACAGCCACCGGCAAGATTCAGCGCTATAAACTGAGACAAATTGCCGAAGCTAAAAAATAATAAATTAATTATTTAATAATTGAATTGCTGAGGTTGGAAACCCTGGAAACAAATTGCCATTGGTGGTAATGAGTTCCGGGGTTTCCAACACATTTATTTAACCGCTGATAATGTGGAGTTATGGGACAAGTATTTTAAATTTTTTATATTAAAGTGTTTAAAGCTGTGTTTTATATATGAGGAGGTGAAGACAGTGACATGACGATAGCGGTAGGACAAGGTGCTTTTAACTTGTAAAAATATTTGTGAGTTTAAGCACATGATTGTTCTAAGGAATTATTATTGATTCATAACGTATTTTTTTGTGAAACCAGCATCGAAATTATTTGAAGATTCTAAGCTCTAGGATTTTTGGCATTTGTTTTAATCTGCTTAATTATTGGAATTGTCAAACCAATAAAAATTATGTTTTATTGACGGTAAAGTTAAGGGAGGGTTAGTTAATGTCTGAATTCGTTGTCAAACGGGTCTTTAAAGGCCAATTGGCCACCGGGCTGGCGGCACTAATTCTGTGCTTTGTTTTATCTTGTATTTTCTGGCCGATATGGTCAATGTTTTTTAAAGCTATTTTCGCCTCTTTAGCCGCCCAAGGACTGGCGGAGGCAGATCCGAAACTGCAGAGTCAGTTACTTCAAGCCATGATAGAAGGCAGCTTTTTCTGGATGGTAATCAACCCCTGGATCTGGCAGACACTAGTGATGGGCAACTACGGCAAGAACATATTCACCACGAAACAGCCGCAAGCCGGTATCTGGTACACCCTGGTGGCCTGGGCCGTCGGCTTGATCGCGTTCTTTGTGATCATCGGTTTTCTCGGCATCTGGTGGAAACCATTTAACCTAGGTTTGATGTTTATGCCCAAGACAGCTGAGGAAGTGCAGTTAGCTTATGAAGGCTGGGAAGTGGCCAACTTCTTCGCCTTACCTGTAATCATGGCCCAGATCCCCTTCGTTTCTTTGTTCCAGAAATGGCCTTTCGCCGGCACCTCCAAGCAGCCGACCGAAGGTTGGGGCGTGTTTTTCTTCAGCACCCTGGCGGTTGTTTTAGTTTGGATGGCCACGATTATGCCGAGCTTCTGGACGAATTTGTCCCTTGGACACGAGGTAATTGTAGATAAGCCTATGGGTGGCTGGACAACTTGGGTTGCTTTCTGCGAATGGTTCATTGTCTTATTCCTGGTTCCGGCTGAGGGCGGCGAAGGTTATCCGATGAAAATTTTCGCCAAGAAGCAGCCCTGGATGGGCATAGCCGGACTTGTTATCGCTATAGTGGGCGGATTAATTTTAGCGAAGGGGCTAAGAGGTGTCCTTGCCCCGATTAACCCGGCGCTCCCCCCGGATGCGATTGTCGCTTCGATAGGTCTTTCGGTCGTCGTCTGCATATTGATTTGGCACCACCTGTTTGATGACCTACCCCACCGCCGCGATGGTACCCAGTGCGGCAGCCAGGGTTTTAGCCAGAGTCGTGATCTGGTTAGTACTGGGTGTTGGCTTAGGCACTCTCTGGATTAAATTCTTAGCCAAGATTCCTTTCGGCGGTAATGGTCACTTTCTGGGCCTTGACTACCCGGTCATGGGTATGATAGCCGGTCAGTTCGCCATTTTGATGACATTGCTCTTCTTCAACACTTTCTTTGACAAGTGGCCGCTGGTACGCAAAGAGCCGGTATCGGTCAGTCAGGGAAATACAATAGCCAAATAGGAAAGTAAAAAATTAGATATAAATTTATTTTTGACTTAATAAAATATTGTAGTGAAATTAAATGTTGTAGTTGAAAACCCTGGGGGTAAATTTTTGAGCTTGGTTTTCAGGTTTAATATGTTTTTATCCCAGGGTTTCAACACCATACTTATTTTTTATTTGGATATGTAACTCCGGGTTTTTCTACATAATAGGCAGACAGAAAAATGAGGCAAGCAAAATGATAATTTGAGGAGGTGAAAAATTTGACTTGATGACAATATTCAAGTCGACAGCGTAGGTGGAACGGGAATAATTTATTTTTACTTTGAAGAGTTCTGTGGTTGTTGTGCGGGAATATACGGCAAAAATTATTTTTAATGGCGAAGGGAGGAGTTAAATTGTTTAAAGATTCAAAAGTATTAGGTGTTTTGGCATTTGTTTTAATAGCCTTAATTATTGGAATAGTCAAACCATTTGCCGGTTTGGCGCCGCAAGGTCACTATATTTTAGCAACGGTGGCTGTCGCTTTGGGTATGTGGATTTTCAGGCCGGGCGGCTTGCCATTTGCGGCGGGTTGTTCGGTACTGATTGCCGGAGCCCTGATCTTTGGCCTGCCATATAATGTCGCTGCTTCCGGATTTGTCAGTTCAGCGGTTTGGACCCTAATCCCCGCCCTCTATTTTGGTTTTGTCCTGCAAAAAACAGGTTTGGGAAAAAGGATTGCGTACCTGGTGTTGAAAAGTTTTGAACCCAGCTGGCTGTCAATGGCCATAAGCTGGTTAATCATCGGTGTTGCCCTATCCGCCTTGACGCCTTCAATCACAGTGCGGATTGCTATTGTCATGCCGATCGCCATTGGCGTTGTAGAAGCCTGTAAACTGGAGCACCGTTCAAAAGGCTCGTCCTTTATTACACTGATAGCCTGGGCCATGTGTCTTTTCCCGGGTACCGGCTGGCTGACCGGCTCCCTGTCCGGCCCGATCATGCAGGGTTTCTTGCCTCCGGAATTAAAGCCGCTCGCCACTTTTGACGCCTGGTTCCAGATCCTGGCTTTGCCATGGTTTGTAATTACGATAGTTTTTGTTGTCCTGATCCTTCTGTTGATGAAACCCAAAGAAGCAATCGGCATTCCCCGGAATACTTTTAAGGAACAATACGCCGCCTTGGGCAGCATTACGCGCGATGAGATCATCACGACTATCGTACTCGTTGGTTCACTGGTAATGTTCTCCACTGAGCGAATCCACCACATACCCACAGCGGCAACGGCTTTGGTAGCGTTGTTTGCTTTAGTTATGTTTAAGATCGTCACTGCGCCTGAGATAAGCACCGGTGTGAGCTGGGATGTGATTATTTTCTTCGGCGCGACAGTCAGTCTTTCAACAATCTTTACCACGGCCAAGGTATCGGCCTGGATTGGGCCTCTGCTTGAGCCGAGTCTGCTCAAACTGGCGGTTAATCCTTTGGCTTTCTTACTAGTCGCGACCTTTGGCATAATGCTGATTCGTTTTGTAGACGTCCCCTGGGGATTTTCTACAATTGCGCTTACCGCTACCATGCTTATACCGGTGTTTAATCAATTTGGCATTCACCCGCTGGTATCGACCATGGCCTATGTCGCAGGCATCAACTTCTTCCTGCTAGGTTACCAGCAGCCGTTTATCTTGATGGGTGAAGGAATGATGCAAGGTAAAGGTTGGGCTCCGAGCTATGTCACGATAGCCGGCGTGGCCTATATTATATCAGTTGTCGTCGCCATATTGATTAGCATGCCTTACTGGCGGGCTATAGGTGTTATTCGCTAATCCCCTAAACAATAA
>MVQK01000239.1 GCA_002067515.1 Pelotomaculum sp. PtaB.Bin013
AAAATATTTTTGTAACTACTGAGGTTGTTGGGATAATGCTCCAATGGAGTCCTTCTGGGGAAAGATGAAGTATGAGTAGCTCGGTGAACTTAATTTTATATTGGGGCATGCCTTTAGCCATCATCTTGGATATTTGAACTTAATCTGTCTATCCTCCACTGGAAAGCCATCATCACCTTATTGATGTGTTAATTATAGGGCAGTCTTCAGTTAATAACTTCCTGCGGGTTACACCTATGGTAATCCTACCCAAAATAAAAACTTCAGGATTTACCTGAAGCAAATTAATTAAAACTTTTTCAACTATATTTAATAATTTTAAATTTACTACTTCATAGTGACATGTTTTACTCGATTGGTTGCAAATCAACCTTAACTGAATCAAAGTCTTTTTGTCCGCCAACATTGTCTATAACCCATTTACCATTTTCTCTAATACAATTGTATTTTTTCATATCAGTGGATTGAACCCTGTTTTTATAAGACTTACCATCTTTATTCACAATATCTGTAATATACTTAGTAACTTGGGCTTCTACTAGAGCCGTGTCATCTTTAATATTACATTGTTTAATAACTATGTTTACAACTCCACCATCAACGTCATCAAGTACTTCCCTACTATTAAGAGCGCTATCAACCTTATCTTTCATTACATTAGACTTCTCAGTGGAGAAGAGTTCATCAACATTTTTTTGTTCCCTTTGTCTTATTGCACTCTTGACAGAATCAGGTGTCTTAGTTGTCTTCCCTAAATTATCATTATCTGGTATTAACATTCTCACTGTCCATGTTTCGTACTTACTTATTAAATCATTAATATTTTTTTCATTTATTGCACTATATGCCTTTTGAGAACCTATTAATAACAAACAAGTTATAACAACACTTAGTGTACAAATAAATAATTTATTTTTCATCATTATTCTATCCTCCTAGTTTAATATTAATTAATACATATGAACGCAATAAATTGTTGTAGTGTTTCTATCTGTATTTCTATAGGATAAAGACCATATTTCATGTGCTACATTATTACTATGCTGGTCAATGAGCGCTCCAGAATACCCGCTATCAGGATCTGTACCATTACAAACATATATTGAAGAATGATCAATTTCACCATAACCATACCAATCATAATAGAATAAATCTCCAGCAGAAACACCAGACGGATAGGGAACCGAGGTTGTTCCAGGATATGTCCCCTTTAACTGGCCACGTGTAGGACTCGAATTTTGAGTTTGCCAATCATAGGAACGTGAGGCAAGTGACCAGTTATATGCACAGACATCATCCCATGTCCAAGGAGTTGAAAAGTTATTATACCACCATACGTAATAAGAATCTTGGGTTCCTGTTACCATGCTTTCGCCACCTGCATATAAGCATTGGGATGTAAAATTCGTGCAATCGCCACTTGAACCATAGTAACGGTAATTTGAATTTGGATTTACTGCATAACTTTCAGCATAATTAATAGCATTAGTTCTATTATAAGCCATAGCAGGTAACGATACAAACATGCTTAAAATACTAAGAATAATATTTATACTAATTATAGTTTTTTTTATCAACGCTTTTTCCTCCTCGTATAATTAATTTAAATAATGAACCGATAACTTGTAAAACAAACTTCATAAGTTAATAGTGATACAGTTTTACTTATAGTTTATGTTGGCGTAACATTAAGGTATTCAATTATTAGATTCCATTGGATTCACCCCCTCTTACAAAAAACATAGCGTATTCAAAACTCAAAATGTTACTTTCATCAATATCGCCAGCAACACTCTGGTATTCCCGGTAGCAACGATGAAATATTCTTTTATATTCATTCAAATTCCGTATCCAATATAGCTTCCGGAACTTGAAATTAAATACACTGCTAGTATAGTTAATAACTGGAAACGACTTTGCATCTGATTCAAGCTATGCTGGTATAGGGCCAACACCTAGATTTAAATTAAAAAAACAGAAGTAAAAACCAAATAAACATCGGTTCTTAGCTTCCGTCCCTCGGTCAGCTTAAAATATTCTATTTCTTTATTTCCTTTTTTTAATCAAAAAATCATATCCAACTATTTTATTCTCTTTAACTATTAAGGTAAAATTCCCGTAACTTATATTCTTTAGAAAATTTTCTCATACTCCCGACCTGTCAACTCACGATACCGCTCCTTCGTATACTTACGTCGATAACTATGTATATCAGCACGAACCGGTATACGCTCAAAAATCTTCTCATCCGGATGCCGGTCACGATATGTTTTCACACACAGTTACCTCATGTGGCCGACCGCCTTTGCCACGTTCAACATGTACCATTAATTTATTATTTTTCTCGTATACATCAGATGGCCTTACAACCTTGAACTCGCACCTCCTAAAACCAGTACCTTTACAAAAATCAACTAAATCGCGATTTCGCTCAACAGCAATCTTTCTGACTCAATAAATCAATTCCCCCTCTAGTCATGACCACTGGCTTAGCCGGTGGCTTGATTAAGCCCCATAGGGGTAAAATTACTTGCTTGCCAAAAGGCAATACCCCGCTTTCAGCCTCGCAGGGGATAGGGTTAAATGCTGGTCTTGGGGCAAAAGGAGGACAGATTCTTAGTCTGTCTGTGCTATACAAGTATGTAGCCCAGCAATTGATGGTTATGGCTATTTTCGACTGTTTCATTATGGCCTTTTTCAAAAATCCGGCCATTTCCTCGCTTGTCCTCAAATGGGAAAAGTCATGAAAAACCATCCCTTTATGAAATCCATCCATTGGAAGAGCCTCTGTGACTACTTCCATATTATACTTGTGCCCAATGTGTTCAATTAAATCGGTAATCAACTGGGTGGAGCCGCCGACAAAGGTATTGGCGATTATATGAATAACTATTGGGATGCCGGGGACTTGGGGCGTTATTTATCTTAACCCGATACAGGGTCGGGCGAATTTTAAAAACACGTTCCTTGATAAAGTCAGCAACTTTTCCGAGAAAACCTTTCTGAGATAACCGGAGAACCCAGCGGCGGCTCCTTTTGCTCCACCGGGAAACCCCGCATGTTTCATAAGAAAAAAAAACGATATGGTAAAGGAATCTCCACCATTTTCAATGAGACCTTTTCCTTCCACTATATCTTCCTAGCCAGTATAATATGGTCCAGGTACAAATTGTTATTCCTCGGCAATAACTTTTGCAAAAGCAGCCCCAAGATTTGCACAGGAGCGCACAAAAAAGCAGTCACAATCATATTCCATAAATTACTGCGCCTGGCGGCCGCACTATACAAGTAAGATGAAGCCATTTGGGCTAAAGCCCCAAAATACCCGGCCGTTTGGTTTTGCTCAACAACTTCAAATCCGGAACGGGTGATCATATCCATCATACCGAATCTGGTAAAGCGGGTAAAATCATATGGCTGTTCGTGTTCTTCCCATACAAAAGGAGCGGTCAGAAGGAGATGCCCCCCCGGCTTTAAAGCACGCGTTATTTCTCTCAATAATTCTTTACTATGCAAAACGTGCTCCAGCACCTGGGTACAAACAATCCCGTCAAAGGATTCCGATGGAAACGGTATGTTCATTCCATCAAAGAAGATGTCGCAATACTTTGCGTCAGGATGATGCCCACTTTCTTCAACATCAATACCGATGTACTCTTTCACATTAAACAGATATTCATAAGGCCGCTCCCCACAGCCCACGTCAAGCCACCGGCTAACTCCATCCCCTGCAATCTTCGCCGTCAATGCGCGTATACCCTGAAATAAACAGCGGCGGGTGATGAAATATGGATTAAAAAACACTCCCCACCAGGACGGGCTGTATTTTTGCTTTTTTATCATTTTTTTGATCATGTAAAAACAACTCCCTGCTCCTGAATAAATCCCCTGTCATTAGAAGCGAATCCGGTATAATCCACCCGATAATCTGGTTGTGTTTCCATCACGATATTAGTTATTACCTGAGGATCGTCAGGCAGGTGGTAAGAGCAAATAAACATTTTTGGTTTGTCCCTGG
>MVQK01000240.1 GCA_002067515.1 Pelotomaculum sp. PtaB.Bin013
CAACTACAAATATCATAACAGAACTAAATCAAACAATTTCCGCCTAAAACATAGAATATACTATGCATATTTCAAAAAAATGTTACATTATTCATATTTACACTTGTCCACTAGATACATAAACTAATAACTTAAACCTGTTACCATATTTTTGTTACAAATAGCTTTAGTGTCAAAAGTTGGTTATTTATTTCTTAATTTGATTAACTCATCCACACATTCTACTATATCTATAAGAGCATGTCTTTTGCCCAACCTTTTACTGGCATTACTCATGGCAAATAATTTGTCCCCGTTATCAAGCAACTCAGCTATTTTGCCACATAGTGCCTCCCCATTGAGCTCGCGATCCAGAACTACAAGCGCCGCGTTTTCTTTCTCAAGGGCGCGGGCGTTAAATTCCTGGTGATTTTCCGCTGCATGGGGGTACGGGATAAGAATAGAAGGAATGCCCATAACCGTTAATTCAGCCAGTGTGGCCGCACCCGCCCGGCTAACTACCAAATTGGCCGCTCCCAACGCATCCTGCATATTGTAAGCGTAGGACATAATGGTAACGTTCCCAATTTTGTCCAAATTTATACCGGAAGCTGCGGCGTTGTCTATAAACTCTTGGTACCCTAATGTGCCGGTTACATGAATGATGCTCAAACGTGGATCATTTGCGAACTTTTTAATTACGGAAACCATTGCCTCATTAATAGCACGGGCGCCTCTGCTCCCCCCGAACGACAGCAAGAGGAATCGATCATGGCTTAAACCTAACTTCTCCAAAGCGGTCTTCCGTTCAGCCGTCAAGATTTCCGGCCGCACAGGCAATCCGGTAAGTCTGACTTTATTCGGGTTTGGGAAATACTTTATTGAATCGGCGAAAGTTACAGCCACGCACCCGGCAAAACGTGATAGGATCCTGTTGGTAATACCGGGAAACGCGTTTTGTTCATGGATCAAGGTAGGCACCCTGCGTAGAGCGGCTGCCAACACTACAGGACCGCAGACATAACCTCCCGTCCCAATCACCGCATCCGGCCGCCACTGCCGGATAATCCCGGCTGCCTGCCAAAACCCCCGTCCGGCTTGCCATAGTACCAGTAAGTTATGGAGAGACAATTTTCTTTCTAATCCGGATGCCACAATACCCCTGAAGGGAAGATTCTCTTTGCAAACAATATCCGCTTCCATTCCCTGTGTTGTCCCGACATAAAGCACTTCAGCGCCTGGATATTTTTCTTTTAAACCCCGGGATATGGCCAAGGCAGGGTATATATGTCCTCCAGTCCCCCCGCCGGACACTACAAAACGCAACTAGCTCACTCCTTACCGGGCGGCAGTAAATTGAGATATATTCAGCAATATCCCCACTCCAATCATAGTAAAAAGCAAAGAGGTGCCGCCAAAGCTAATAAAAGGTAAAGGAATACCCGTCACAGGCAAAGATCCGGTTACCACGCCAATATTTATTATTGACTGTATGCCTACCCACGCGGTAATACCGGTTGCCAACAAGCTGGCGAACGGGTCGGTCGATGTTATCGCTATCTTTAGCCCCCTCCAAATAAAAAGGGCAAAAAGCAATATTACCAGTGAAGCTCCGATAAAACCCAACTCTTCTCCGATGATGGCAAAAATAAAGTCAGTGTGGTTTTCAGGCAGATAAAGAAACTTTTGCTTACTTTGCCCCAGGCCCAGGCCGAAAAGGCCGCCGGAGCCAATGGCGTATAAACCCTGAATAATATGAAACCCGTCACCCTGGGGGTCGGCCCAAGGGTCCAGGAATGCCATTAAACGTTGCAGCCGGTAGGGTTTCATAGCAATAGCAAAACCCACAGCCGCCAAGCCGCTTACCGCAATACTCCCAAGATGGGTTAGCCTTGCGCCCGCGGCGAAAATCATCACTATTACTATTCCAGCCAAAGATACAGCCGTCCCCAGGTCAGGCTGAATTAAAATCAGGAGGGCCGCAGATGACATAACCAGCAGGTAAGGCAATACGCCTTTCGAAAAAGTCTTGACCTTATGTTTTTGCCTTGCCAAACCGTACGCAGTAAAAATAATTAAACAAAGCTTGACAAGTTCAGCGGGAGCGAAAGGCAGCGGTCCAACGTTAATCCAACGCCGCGCCCCGTTCACCTCCTTGCCGATACCCGGGATCAAAACCAAAATAAGCAGCACTAAAGCTATTGTCAGGATAGGTAAAACATAGCGTTTAAGCTGCCAATAATTGTACCTCATTGTTAAACGCATGGCAATCAAACCGAGCAGCGCCCATGCTAACTGACGTTTAAAATAGTAAAAGCTGTCATTATAGTTGACCAAGGTGCTATACTCGCTAGCGCTGAAAACCATGACAACGCCTATACTCAACAAACTAATCACCGTTAAGAAAAGAACAAAGTCAGGAGACTTCTTTTTTTGCTGCACGGTCCAGGCTAACCCCCTTCGATCAATTTTCTCTATAACTCTTAATATTTAAAACTATATCTCGAAATAACTCTCCACGCTCTTCAAAATTTTTAAACATATCCCAACTGGCGCATGCCGGGGATAATAAAACTATATTTCCCGGCCGGGCGGCTTGACTGGCCAGCATCACAGCCTCCTTGAAGTTGGCCGCAGCGAGGATGTTTTCAAATCTTCTCGCCCTGGCAGCTTCAGCAATTAATTCGGCGCTTTGTCCCAGCACCACCAGTACCCTGACTTTTTCCTTGATTTTTTCAGCAAGTTCGCTAAAATCGCTGCCTTTATTCTTACCGCCTGCAATCAAAACGATAGGCTCGTCATACGCTTCAAGCGCTTTTATCGAAGCGTCCGGGTTGGTCCCCTTAGAGTCGTTAATGTACCTTACCCCATTAATTTCCGCTACAAATTCCAAACGGTGAGCTACTCCCTTAAAATTTTTCAAGGTAGCAGCCAGCGACCGGTTGTTTATTCCCATTACCTTAGTGGCTGCAACTGCCGCAAGCGCGTTTTCCAAGTTATGTGCGCCGGGAATGCTCAAATCATCAATTCCGCAAATCACTTCAGCTTTTCCGCCCAATTTTACCACGATTTTTCCTTCAACGACGAAGACACCATTTTCCAATTCTTTGCGCCGGCTAAAATAAATTGTTTCTCCGCGTGATTTTGCCCCAAGCTCAGCAGTCAGGGGATCATCATAATTTAACACGATATAATCACCAGGTTCCTGGTTGGCATAAATCCTGGACTTGGCCGCTATGTAATTATCCATATTGCCGTGGCGGTCCAGGTGGTCCGGAGTGATATTCAAAATCACCCCCACTTTCGGTTTAAAAGAGCTGGCCGTTTCCAGCTGAAAACTTGATACTTCGGCCACAATCACATCGTTGGAACAGTATTTCTCCACTTCTGCAACTAATGGGAGGCCAATATTGCCGCCAACCAGGGTAGAGATACCGGCATCCTGAAAAATAGCGCCAATCAAAGCAGTAGTAGTAGTCTTACCATTCGTCCCGGTAATCGCCACAATTGGCGATTCGGTAAAATGGTAGGCAAGTTCCAATTCTCCGGTGACGGGGATTCCGTTATCCAGGGCAGCCCTGGCCGGCTCGACAGTAAGGGGTACCCCTGGGCTCATTACCACCAGATCGAAACTCCCCTTTTTAACATCAGGGTATCCGCCAAGAGAAAGCTCAACCCCTTCAGCAACCAATTCCGCCAACTGATCATCCGGATAAGCCGGATTGTTGGCATCTGCCAGAACAGCAACAGCGCCTTTTTTTACGATAAAGTGTGCGACTGCCAGCCCGCTTTTGCCGGCTCCGACAACCAGCACTTTTTTACTCTTAAGTTCCATCGATCCCAGCCTCTCTAAAACTATATCAAAATGAAGTTAAATACTTTTCATTTACCCAAGTGGCAAAATCCAGCAAGGCCAATCATGCCAAAGACTATGGTAGCTGTCCAAAAGGTTAGCACCACCTTGTTCTCTCCCCAACCGCCCAGTTCAAAATGATGGTGTAACGGACTCATTCGAAAAATACGTTTACCCCTG
>MVQK01000241.1 GCA_002067515.1 Pelotomaculum sp. PtaB.Bin013
TACCACCCTTTCGGAAACTTTGATTGCCTTGAAACATCAAATTTTTGAACATCTTACTTGCATAAAAAAACTACCTATTTAGGAAAGGTAGCTCTGTAAGATTTATTCGCGGCAGCCCGGCTATCATAGCAAGTTGCTTTAGACCCGTGGCTTTGAGCCCCCATCTTTCGATGGGTTTTCCCTTTCTTACAAATAGCTTATTTTTCGACAGCGATATTAGTCAATAGGACTTTGGTCCTGTTTTTTGTATCTTTTAATTTTTGAACAGCTATACCATTCACCACCGGCCAACATGCGCAAGGTGGACGCCATTCTGGTTCCTGGGCAGGTAAATAGTGGCCAAACAATGGTTTTTTAACAGTAAACGCGTGCCCATAAGGCAGCTTTCACGGCTGCCGTTTTTATTTCAGGAAAATGCTAATAAAGCAATTATGGGGATTGACATACGGGCGATAATGAGAGAAAATTATAAAAATACACAATGTAAATCATTACAATTTGTATATAAGTATATTTTGTTTCTCGTTATTACAGGTCAGCAATTCAATAACATATAGGAGGCGAAGCGATGGAACCAGGGGAGCTGCCGGTTGAAAGCAGAATGGAGAGGAAGAAAAGGGAGACAAGCCGGAAAATCGTTAAGGTGGCCATGGATTTATTCCAGCGTCAGGGATTTAACAATACAACCATGGAACAGATTGCCGAAGCAGCAGACATCGCCAGGAAAACCTTGTATAATCACTTTCCCGTTAAGGAAGCTATCGTTGACGAGTATGTTAAAGGCGTTTCCAAGGGGTTTGCTCAAGAGATCATCGATTCTGTGCAAAACCTGCCTGACACAAGGTCGCGCTTATTGGCGGCGTTAGATAAAGCCTATGAATGGGTGGAAATCAACCCGGAGATTACAGGCATATGCCTGGGTTATCGTTTTAAAAACGTTTGCCATGGGTCCGCATATAGTGATGGCGAAACCGGCACTCAGCGTGTTATGGCTGAGATTATCAGGTATGGCCAGGAGACGGGGGAGATCAGGCGGGACATCTCAATAAAACTGCTGGTATTGCAGTTGGATATTCTACGCGGCTCAGTTGTTATGAACTGGCTGGGTGATAAATCCAAGTATGAACTGCGTAAAGAGATCGCCAAAATAGTAGATTTGTTTATCTATGGGGCGATTGGCAGGAAAGAAAACCAAAGATAAGCAGCACGGCATGATTAAAATCGTTGCAAGTAATAAATATGGAAAAAGTATATCTAAATGCATTAGACAAAGTAAAAACAGGGAGAGAGCAATAGTAGAAGAATAAAAGGAAAACTTTTTGAAAGGAAGAGAATATGCATGGAAAAGAGCAGCGGAGGGTTCTTTTTTTCTTGGTCCGAAGCTTTTCAATCCGGGGTGGAGTCAGCCGGGGGGAAGGGATGGAACCTGGGCAGGCTCGAACAGTATGGATTCAAGGTTCCCGCCGGAGGTGTCCTTGCAGCCGGGGCATACCAATGTTTTATCGAAGAAAACAATTTGCTTGAAGATACGGGGGAAATTAGCCAAAGTATTAACATCGGCAACATTGGGGAGAGGGAGATTGAGCGTAAGCTTTTGCTGCTCAGGGAAAAGATTAGGGCCGGGCATATACCATCAAATATCAGGGATGAACTGGTTTCCCACCTGAAAACCTCCGGTATGCTTGATAAGCCAATTGCCGTCAGGTCATCGGCCTCTGCCGAAGATTCCGCTAAAGCGTCTTTTGCCGGCATTCACGAATCGTTCTTGAATGTCCTGGGCATAGACAATATTTTATCCGCCATTAAAAGGTGCTATGCGTCCTTATGGACGCCCCAGGCTGTGGCTTACCGGCGAAAAATGGGTATTAAAGACGAGGAAGTGGGCCAGGCCGTGGTGATAATGGAGATGGTGAAGGCCCAGGCAGCCGGGGTGGCATTTACCTGCGATCCGCAGACTGGCCGGGAGGATATGTTCGTGGTTAACGCGAACTTCGGGCTGGGCGAGTCGGTGGTAAACGGTGCGATAGAACCCGACACCTATTATCTTGATGTATCGGCCTATAGAGCCATGCCTAATATCAAAAAAAAGAAGATTGGATCTAAGAAAGGGATAACAGAGGTTATCGCAAGCGGCGGAACCCATTTCGTGCCGTATGGTGATCTAGCTTCACAGCAAGTCCTGCCGGATGAGAATATTGAAAAACTAGGCCTGCTCCTGATGCGGGTCTTCGAGTCGCTGGGAGAATGCGAGGAGCACCAGGACGTGGAATGGGCCTTTGACGGGCGGGATTTCGTACTGCTCCAGGCCCGGCCGGTAACCGCGTTGCCCAGTTATACTTTTGAGGCATTAAAGAGCAAGAAACGGATATGGTCCAACGGTAACTACCGGGACGCCGTCCCCATGGTTATCAGTCCCTTGAATCGCCGGTTAATGAAGAATAGCATTGATACCATACAGTATACTGGTTTTTCAGAACCCGGCTATCCTATGCCGGAGGGTTTTCAATTCTCCCGTTTTGTGAAGGGCCGGTTGTACTGCGACATGTCTGCGCTGCAGTGGGCTTACTATGATTCCACCGGCATGCTGCCAAAAGATTTTAATCCTTTCTGGGGTGGACATCAGCCCGAGATAGAAATAGAAGACTCCGACCCCTTTAAGGGTGAGATTGGCCTGGAAAGACAAAGCCGCGCGATGAAAGGCGTTTCTCTCATTATGGAGGCGGCCGCCAACGCCACCAGTACTTTTGCTGAATTTATCAGTTCAGTTGAGTCCCTGATTGGAGATGGATTTGACCGGATTCCCGACCAGGATTTTATTGATAAATATAATGAACTGGGCCAGATCTTTAAGGCCTACTGTGAAAAATTCTCTTTTTTAAGCGGTGTCGGTACCTTGCCACTATGGTCGTTGCTCCAAAAACTATATGGATATTTAGGGCCGAGAGTGATGATTGCATTAAATGGATTGATGGTTGGGGGGGAATTGAAAATAACCAGCGCCGACCACGGATACCGCTTGATTGAACTGGCCGAACTGGCCCGTCAGGATAAAGCCGCCATTCAATATTTAACTGGGGATAACTTTAACCCCTGCACATGGGAAGAACATTTGCCGGAAAGCTCTCCTTTTAAAAAAGAATTCCGGAAATTTATTAAGGAATACGGGCACCGGGCGGTTTATGAGCTTGATATTATAAACCCCAGGTGGGAAGAAGACCCCTCGTATTTACTGGATATCATTAAGAGTACCATGGCAACCGCGAATCTCGAACAATGGAAAAACAAGCAAAAGGAGAAATTTAATCAGGCCTGGGCGGAAGTAGCGGAAAAAATACCTCCTGAAGAGCAGGCTGAGATCCAAAAAGGTATCAAGGATGCCCGGGACGGGGCGGCGGTGCGGGAAATGACCAAATCGGTTATGGTTATGGCCTTGAAAGCTTATCGTTTGATGGCTCTGGAACTAGGCGACCGTTTAACTCAACGTGGCATTATTGAGGAGTCTGGCGATATCTTCTACTGCTCCTGGTCGGATCTGGTTTCCATACTCGATGGGGATTGGAATGGTGACGGACTGCGGACCCTGGTGGCGGCGCGAAAAGCAAGCCAGAGGGAAAAAGAGTCGCTCATGCCGCCTGACGTTATCTTAGGAGAAGAGCCTGTCTATTCTGAACCTGCAGCTTTAAGTTCCGGTGACTCTTTGCCGGGGGTAGGGGCTGCCGCGGGGAAAGCTTCCGGTGTTGCCCGGCTGATCAGGCATCCGGGTGAAGGAAACAAGCTGCAACCGGGGGATGTCCTGGTGGCGCCGTCTACTGATCCGGGCTGGACCCCGCTGTTTTTAAGAGCTTGCGCTGTGGTCATGGAAACGGGAGGATACTTGTCGCACGGGTCCATAGTGGCGCGGGAATACGGGGTTCCGGCAGTGGTAAACGTACAGGGCGCTATGAAAGTCATTGAAGAGGGACAAAATATAGTCGTGGACGGTGATGAAGGAAAAGTATATTTT
>MVQK01000242.1 GCA_002067515.1 Pelotomaculum sp. PtaB.Bin013
ATTTATAATTTGATCCATACTTTTAATTGGGGAATAGGGCCTGCATGAAGACATGGCATCAAAAGCATCTGCCAGGGCTAGTATCCTTGCTCCCATGGGGATATCTTTTCCGCGGATGCCGTTGTAACCGTTGCCATCCCATCTTTCATGGTGTAAATTTACCAACTGGAGAAAAGGTTTGGTCCAAGGATAAGATGAAAGTATTTTAACTCCGTATTCTGTATGTTTTTTAATAATGTTAAATTCTTTGGTTGTTAACTTTCCTGGTTTATTCAATATTTTTAAATCAATTTTAGTTTTACCGATATCATGAAGCAAACCTGCATATTTGATTAACGAAACTTGCTTTTCTGGCAATCCTAGAAAATTTCCTATTCTAGTGGCAATTATTCCCACATTGACTGAATGTTGATAAGTTTCTAAACTGTAAATAGAGATCATTTTAACTAAGTTATTTAATTCCTCTAACATTAATCAATACCCCTTCCATCACAATGGCATTAAGGGGCTTTTCCAGAAAGGACGAGTAAAAATTTGTATCACCGTTTCTTTCTGCAGCCTGACAATCATAGCAACTTAGTTACCTTAGATTCAAGGCTTTGCGCCCCACTCTTTCGAAATGGTCTGCCCGCCAAAGAAACTATTATTCTACTTTTCCCGACAATTAACAATAATTATACAACTATGTGTTTACATTATCAATTACTTTACAGTGAAAAGTGTATCTTTGGGATAGTTATTTTATTAGATGGGAATTTTATTAACAAATATTCTTAAATGGCTGGAGAAAACAAGTGTTTGATATACTGAAAGTATGTGGACAAAATATTCGCCGGTACCGCAAGGAAAAAGATTTGACATTGGAACAATTATCACATAGTTTAGGTATTACTGGTTCATATCTGGGTTATCTTGAGAGAGGCCAGAGAAATACTTCACTACTGACTCTGGCGAAAATAGCAAAAATCTTAGGAGTTCCGCCAGATATACTCCTTCGAGTGCCTAAAGATGAATTTGAAAAGGCTCTGTATGAACTGCATGACTTGCTCATTAATTTAAACGATGTAAAACATGTTACATTTTTAAAAGAAGTGATGGAATCCTACTTGAAACTAAAAGATACATAACGCTTATTTAAGCGATAAAAAAGCCCCCGCGGGATTATTCCCGTCAGGAGCTTTCTTTCGCGTATAACAACTCCGGCGCGCCTTAAGCCGTCTCTTCTTTTTTCTTCTTGCGATCCACGGCGATAATCCGCGGGAGTTCCTTTTTCTGAATGGTTTCCCTGGTAACGATACATTTAGCTATGTCATCACGGGATGGAATATCATACATCACTTCCAGCATGACTTCTTCCAGAATAGACCGTAACCCCCTGGCGCCGGTGTTGCGCCTGAGCGCTTCTTCGGCTACCGCTTTCAACGCTTCCGGAGCGAACTCCAAAGAAACATTATCCAAGTTAAACAATTTCTCATACTGCTTAACGAGCGCGTTCCTCGGTTCGGTGAGGATGCGGATCAATGCTTCCTCATCAAGGGCGTCCAGGGTGACAATAACCGGCAGCCTGCCGACAAACTCAGGAATAAGCCCATATTTAAGAAGGTCTTCCGGCAGTATATTACTAAGGATTTCTCCTATTTTCATTTCCTTCCGGGGTTTGATCTCAGCTCCGAACCCCATGGACTTCTTCCCTGTGCGGTTTTGGATGATTTTCTCAATCCCGTCAAAAGCCCCGCCGCAGATAAACAAAACATTAGTGGTATCCAGTTGAATGAATTCCTGGTGGGGGTGCTTGCGCCCGCCTTGTGGCGGGACACTGGCCACAGTGCCTTCAAGTATCTTTAATAGCGCTTGTTGAACACCCTCTCCGGAAACGTCGCGTGTTATCGACGGGTTTTCCGACTTGCGGGCGATTTTGTCAATCTCGTCGATATATACAATGCCTTTTTCCGCTTTTTCCACATCATAATCCGCGGCCTGTATCAGCTTCAGCAAAATGTTTTCCACATCCTCGCCCACATAACCGGCCTCAGTGAGGGATGTGGCGTCTGCGATGGCAAAAGGCACATTCAGCAGCCGGGCCAGAGTTTGAGCCAGAAGAGTTTTACCGCTTCCGGTAGGCCCAAGCATTACAATGTTGCTTTTTTGCAATTCGACATCGTCAATTTTACCGCCGAGGTTAATCCTTTTATAATGATTGTAAACAGCAACCGCGAGGGATTTTTTCGCATTTTCCTGTCCAATCACATATTGGTCCAAAATTTCTTTGATCTCTTTAGGTTTTGGTATATCGCCGAGTTCCAGGCCCAGGTCTTCACTGAGTTCCTCCTCAATAATTTCATTGCACAACTCAATACATTCATCACAAATATAAACGCCAGGGCCAGCCACCAGTTTTTTCACCTGGTCCTGAAGTTTACCACAGAAGGAACACTTCAACTGCCCTTTATCGTTAAACATATTCCCACCTCTTTTACCTTTGCTTCCTGACATCGAACACCTCGTCAATAATACCATATTCCTTAGCTTGCTGTGCCGACATAAAGAAGTCCCGTTCGGTATCCAGAGCCACTTTTTCAAGAGGCTGACCGGTGTGCTTGGAGAGGATTTCGTTGATAATATCCTTCGTCCGCAAAATTTCTTTGGCGTGAATATCGATGTCTGTCGCCTGGCCTTGGACCCCACCCATCGGCTGGTGAATCATGACCCTGGCGTAAGGAAGAGCGTAACGCTTGCCTTTCTCCCCGGCTGCCAAAAGAAACGAACCCATACTGGCCGCCTGGCCAAGACAGATAGTTGATACAGGCGGACGGACGTACTGCATGGTATCATATATTGCCATGCCGGCAGTAACCACACCGCCCGGAGAATTAATGTAAAGATGGATGTCCTTTTCCGGGTCTTCCGCCTCAAGGAACAGGAATTGCGCAATAACCAGATTGGCGACGTAATCGTCAATCGGCCCGCCGATAAAAATGATGCGATCCTTTAACAGCCTGGAATAAATATCATATGAGCGCTCACCGCGATTAGTTTGCTCTACAACAATAGGCACCAGATTCATCTTGGTTTATTCCTCCTAACAATTTGTTTGCTTTGCTACCTCTATTACTATTCCGCAGTTTCCACGTTCGTGTCCTCAATTATTTTTGCATTATCGACCAAAAATTGAAATGTTTTTTCTTTTACTATATTATCTTTGATAAAATCTAAGCTGCCTTCACTTTCAATCGTCTTACGAAATTCTTCCGGATCCTGACGGTACGCTGAAGCGATTTTTTCAATTTCCGCTTGTATTTCTTCTTCAGTGGCCGTAATACCTTCAGCCTTACCAATAGATTCCATAACCAGCGAAGTTTTAACGTTCCGTTCGGCTTCCGGACGCATATCTTCTTTCATCTTTTCAATAGAGGACTTGTTGTAATTAAGATAATCCTCTACCGAAAGCCCCTGTCTGGCAAAGTTGTCTCCAATGTTTTTAAACATTTCCCTGGTTTGCTGCTCAATCATACTGTCCGGAATTTCAGCGACAGCGTTGTCGACGGCTTTATCAAGCAGTTCCCGCCTGAGCATGAATTTTGCCCTGCTTTCAGCAGCTTGTATTAATTTATTCTTGATATCGTCCTTTAATTCCTGAAGAGTATCAAACTCACTGACATCTTTGGCAAACTCATCATCCAGGGGCGCCAGCTCTTTTCTTTTTATTTCTTTAACTGTTACGGTAAAAGTGGCTTCCTTACCGGCTAATTCTTCCGACTGGTAACTGTTGGGGAATGTTACCTGGATATCCCTGGTTTCATTAATAGTCATGCCTATTATCTGGTCTTCGAATCCCTCAATAAAGGAACCGGAACCAATTTCCAAGGAATAGTCTTTTCCTTCCCCTCCTTTAAAGGGCTCGCCATTCGTTTTTCCCAGAAAATCAATAACCGCTATATCATCTTTCTCCACAGTGCCTTCTTCCATTGTCAGCAGCTTGGCAT
>MVQK01000243.1 GCA_002067515.1 Pelotomaculum sp. PtaB.Bin013
TGTGTATAATTAAATAAATATATAATAGTAAACTTTGTTTAGACCCTGCAGATAACTCCTACTGGTAACAGTGGGAGTTTTTGCTAAAATTAATTTAACTAGGGGAAAAGAGTACGAGGGGGTCTAAGAATGTTCAACAAGGTTTTGGTTGTATATGACGGTTCCCCGGAAGCCAAAAAAGCACTAAGGGATGGGCTTAAGTTAGCGAAAATGTCAGGTTCTGAATGTCATTTAGTTAGGGTGATTAAAAAGCCGAAACACATTTCCGATATTGAGGTATTTTACCAAGCAGCGGCTAACGAGCTAGCTCTTATCGAAAAAGAATTTGTCGGCGCCAGGTTTTTAGCCAGCCAGGCGGGATTCGACCTGCCCACGCATACCATCCTGGGCGACTCCTGCGAAGTATTGAAAAATTTTGTTCAAAAAGGTGATTATGACCTCGTAGTGGTAACACCGAAAAAAGATACTGCGCTAAAAGATGTACTCTTCGGCGGTTACGTGGAAAAACTGCTACGCAACTCTGATATTTCGGTCCTGGTTGTCCGATAATTGATTCAATCAGGTACCAATTTTATTTAAACCGTTCACCGACGTAAAATCTTAAACTTTTCAGCCAGGCCAGTTGTTCTTCCCCCTTTGGCTCATTGGAAAAGCGATAATCCGTTTTTCTGAAATATTCTTCAAAATCACTATCTAACTTCTGCAATTGCTCAATATGAATATCGGCTAATAAAAGCGTTATCTCTGTTGGAACTTCGTAGAATAAACCTATTAAGTGTCTCCAACAAAGGGCAGGCGATTTCCGGTATATTTCCTGTCCTTTTTTTTCTTTTAAAAAACTGGCCATGTAAGTTAAAGCCATCTGTTCACCTTGCTCAATTGTTTCACATATCGGACATTTTTTAGTAGTATGCAATCTTATTAGGATATCAAGGAAGACATTTACAGACCGTCTTGAAAAAATAATGGAAAGAGGCCATATCTGGCCAAGCCATCCATTTTTGTTGCTTTGTAAAACAGCTTTTATGTTTTTTAGCTCAGTCAACTTGATGTTTGCAACAAATTGATTAAGCGTGCTCAATTTATTGCCCAGTGAGGATATTTGCCAGCCGTGTTGTTTGCAAAAACCATTTTTAGACACCTCAAGCATTGTGGGAAGGCTGTTATAATATTCGATATCAAACCACGTCAGGTATGTTTTCTTGCTTTCCTCACCGTAAATACATGGGGGGCAACGATTTTCAAGCAGTAATTTTTCAATAGTGCTTTGATAAAAAGGTGGCCTGCTGTTTGCCACATTTACTCACCAGATTTACAAAGATTTTGTTTCCCTGAAAAGTTCTTTGTTAAACGCTACAGCGAGGCGTTGATTTCCCTTATTGTTTCCTTCATCTTAATCAGTTCGTTATAATCCCTTTGCCAGATCTTTACCCTTTCACGGCGTTCCTCCTCACTCAATCCCCTTTCCGCCCTGGCTTTCTGAAGGGCGGTACGCAGCCCTTGGGACACCGCGTCGGCGCGCAGTCTGAGCTCGCCGGCCACGTCCCGCACGCCTTCTTTCAGGCCGTCCGCCAGATCGTAGCGCACCCGGCCGCAGTTGCGGTCAAATAATTCCACCAGCTTATTTTTAGCGTTATTAAGAAGGTGGCCGCTAATCAACGCTTTCGGGAGTAAACCGGAGACAGACAGCATTTCCAGCGAAGGAATAAAGGTCGGGTGCTCTTCGAAGTGAAAAAAGAATTTTTTAGAACCCATAATGTATTCTCTGGATGATGATTTTTCCACCGGCACATCGAAAATCTCGGCCGAGATAGACATCATTCTATCTACAATCCCTTCGATCCGGCTAAAGAACCGCATCGACACTTTTTCAAATTGACTCCTTACCTTCAAGCGCTCTTCGTTGCGCTTTTCATTCAATACCGACTGGATCAGGTTTCTGCTGAAATCGTTCAGGCAATGAGTCAACTCTTTTGCTGACTTTTCGGACGACTCTTTTTTATAAGATTCCTCGATCAGATGTAATAGCTCACCTGTTTTAGCCGTCCTGAATTCATTAATATCCTCTTCGACCATAGCGCTCAAACGGTCCACCTCACGGTAGAGGAGATAAATCGAGTCTTCCCGCTCTTGTTCCAGCTTTTCCAGTTCAGCCGCGAAAAGTGTGATTTTTTCATCCAGATCCTGCAGCGAGCCGTCCATCGCCCGCTGCCAGAGCTGAAGTTCCAGTTCCAGTTCGTTGATGGTCCGTAACGCCCTGGCGGCGGAAGACTCCAGGAGCAGCCGCCCTTTATCGTTCCGGATAAAATTTCCCAGCACTTCTTCCAGCTTCTCAATGCCGCCGGCATCCACCCGCAGCTGTCCGTTTCCGCCGCCGGTTCTTCCGAGCAGGGCCTGGCGCGCCGAGAGAGGAATCAGGTCGTATTCTCCTTCGCCCAGGCTGTTCCACAGGGTCTCCCTGGTGAATGCCAATGCCTCGGTGATGTCTTCCGGTAAAGCGATATCGATTTTGTTCAATACGAAGAAAAGCTTGTTCACATATTTAGAAATATCTCTCAAGTAGTCAATTTCTATTTTACTGAGGGGGGCATCGATGGAAATCATGAAGATGGCGGCGTCGGAATGGGGAAGATAAGCGTACGCCGCGTCGGTATTATGCTCATAGACAGAACCGACACCCGGTGTGTCCACCAGGATGACGCCTTGTTTTAAAAATTCCGACGGGTGAATGATTTGCACCTCGCGCAGTTTTTTGATGTTTTTGGGGTTTCCCCTTTCAGTAACGTAATCGGCGATCTGGCTGACCGGAATTGCTTTTCTGGTGCCGTCCAGGTAAATGACAGAGGCGCCGAGTTGTTCACCGTGCTGGATTATGGTGGGAATGGCTGTCAGCGGCACGACGGCAGTCGGTAGCAGGTTGCCGCCCAGAAGAGCGTTGATGAAGGTGGACTTGCCCCTTTTGAATTCACCGAGTATGACCAGGGTAAAAGTTTCCCGGGAAAGTTTATCCGCACTCTCTTTTAAAAGCGAAGCGGCTGGGCTGTTTCCCTTTTTTGCAGCAAAATCAACTGCTTCAGCCAGGATCTGCAAAAGGCTATTTTTCTTTAGCACATAATGGTCCAGCACCACAAATCACCCTTTCGTAAAAAAGATTGCCATAAGAACTGTCAAAACAGGTAGCGGCGCTATATACGAAGCCGGCAAAAAATAAAAACTCCCACCAATAAGAAAATATTGGTAGGAGCTATTAGCCTCGACAAGGCATATAAGTGAGCTCCATCACCTCATAATATCCGCTTATTAAAATTTTATTTGAAAAAAATTATTAAGTCAATATGAAACTCCAACAGGTATATAGTGGAGTTTTCTGTTTAGACTAATTTTCAGCAAGGGGAAAGAATTACAAAGGGGGCTCCCAAAATGTTCAACAGAGTTTTGGTTGTGTATGATGGTTCGCCGGGAGCAAAAAGGGCATTGAATAGTGGCCTCAAGTTAGCGAAAATGGTTGGTTCGGAATGTCATTTGGTCAAGTTGCTTAAAAAGCCGGAACATGTTTCCGACATTAAGGCATTTCACCAAGAAGCAGCCGGCGAGCTAACTTTTGTTGAAAAAGAATCGGACAGGCCCAGGTTTTTAACTAGCTTAGCGGGATTTGACTTGCCTACGCATACCATCGCAGGCGAATCCTGTGAAGAGTTAAAAAACTTTGTTCAAAAAGGCATGTTTGACCTCGTAGTGGTAACACCCAGAAAAGATAACATGATAAAAGATATATTCTTCGGTAGTTACGTGGAAAAACTTTTACGCAAGTCCGATATTTCGGTCCTGGTTGTCCAATAAAGTTGATTGACAATAAGGTTTTTCCATGGTATTTTTTATGAGTATTGTAAATATGTATTTACATTGTTCATAGTTTTATCATTTAAGAGGCGATGGAGTTCGCCTGATGCCTATGAGCGGCTAATGACTCCTACTTT
>MVQK01000244.1 GCA_002067515.1 Pelotomaculum sp. PtaB.Bin013
ATGGCCCAGATGGGCAGTTTTGTCCCGGCTTCATTTGCCGGAACTTGCCTGGTTGACCGGATTTTTACCAGGGTGGGGGCCGCGGACGACCTTTCCGGCGGGCAGAGCACTTTTATGGTGGAAATGAACGAGTGCCGCGCCATTGTGACGAGCGCGACAGACAGAAGCCTGATCATAATGGACGAGGTGGGGCGCGGCACCAGCACTTACGACGGCATCAGCATCGCCCGGGCGCTGGTCGAATTTATTCACCGGCGGGTGGGGGCGAAAACTTTGTTTTCAACGCACTACCACGAGCTTACCGATCTTGATAATTTGCCGGGCGTTGTCAATTATAACGTGGCTGTGGATGAAAGAGGGGAAGATGTCGTTTTCTTGCGCAAGGTCGTGCCGGGAAAAGCCGACCGCAGTTACGGGATTCACGTGGCCAGGCTGGCCGGTTTGCCCGGTGAGATTATCCGCCGCGCGGCTGAAATACTGGCAGGTTTGGAGTCGGTAAAAGAGTCGGCCCGGCAGGTGGCTGCCGCCGTGGAGCCCGCGGAAAGTGTTGTGCCGGCGGAACATCCTGTTATACAGGAATTGCGGAGTCTGGACGCATTGCGGATGACCCCGCTTGAAGCCATTAATAAACTTTATCAATTGCAGAGCATCCTTAAATCAGGAGTCAGTAGTCAGGAGTCAGTAGTCAGGAGTCAGGAGTCAGAATCAGGAATCAGAATCAAGGATTCAGGAATCAGGAACAGGAGTAAAAATGAGAGAATGGTTTATCCGGAATAACTAAAGCTTGCAAGGAGGGAGAATGATGTTTGTTGGTGTTGATGTGGGGGGAACTTATACCGACGCGGTGCTCCTTGATCGTGAAGCTGTTCGCGCCACCGCCAAAATACCGACCAGAGCGGATTTGCTAGAGTCCATCCTGGAAGCGCTAGATATTGTGCTGAAAGATGTGGACAACAAGGACCTGAAAAGAATTGTCATCAGCACGACAGTAATCACTAACCTCATCGCCGGGCGCAAGTATGACAAAGTTGCCCTGTTATTAATCCCCGGTCCTGGCATGAGCCGCAAGTATTATGATTTTAAGACAAAGACAATCATCCTGTCCGGCGCAATTGATTACCGCGGCCGGGAAATCGTGCCTTTGAACGAAAAGGAAATTGTGGCGGCGCTGGCGGAACTGGCCGCGGAGGGCTATAAAAAGGTGGGTGTGGTCGGAAAATTTTCACCCCGGAACAGTTCCCACGAGAAGCGGGTGGCGGCGATTATACAAGAAAAACATCCGGACTGGCAGGTGGAAATGGGATTCCACGCCGGCCCCCAGCTAAACTTCCCCAGGCGCGTGGTAACAACTTACCTGACCTGCGCCACCAGGGAGCCGTACCGTAATTTCGCCAACTCGGTTCGCCAGGCGCTGGAAAAGAGGCAGATAACCGCCGAGGTGTTTATATTGAAAGCGGACGGCGGGACGATGCCGCTGGATAAGTCCGTGGAACAGCCGGTGGAAACCATCTTTTCGGGGCCTGCGGCAAGCACCCTGGGAGTGCAGGCGCTGACTCCCCCGGATCAAACTGAAGTGGTCGTCGATATCGGCGGCACCACTACGGATATCGCTTTAATTTTGAACGGACAGCCGTTGCTGTCGGCGAAAGGCGCCCGGGTAAACGAACAACTGACCCAGGTGCATACTCTCGCCGTTAAATCGGTGCCGGTCGGCGGTGACAGTCTGCTGGAGTTGGCCGGTGACAAGATTGTTTTTCGCCCGGAAAGACTTGGGCCGGCTTACTGTATGGACGGGCCGGCGCCGACTCCGACCGACGCTCTCAGGGTGCTAGGTCTGACCACGCTGGGTGATCAGACCAAGGCTGAGGAGGCCATGGGGAAGCTTGGAGCGGCTCTTGGCATGTCCGCCACCGAGACTGCCGGGCAGGTGGTCAATATTATTGTGGACAGCATTACGGCGGAAGTGGAAAAAATGTTCCTGGAATGGGAGCGGGAGCCTGCTTACCGTATTTGGGAACTGCTGCAAAAAAGAAAGGTTCGCCCTTCTGTTGTGGTCGGCGTGGGCGGCGGAGCGGACGGTTTAATTCCCCAAATCGCCGCCAAACTGGGATGCGACCCGGTCATACCCCCTTACGCCCCGGTCGCGAACGCCGTGGGGGCGGCGGTGGCCAAGCCCACCCTGCAGGTGAGTCTGCGCGCCGACACCGAGCAAGGGTATTATCATATCAGGGAAGAAGGTTATCAGGGGAAGATCGACAGGCGGTCATTTAACGAGCAAAAGGCGCTGGGGCTGGCCAGGGAAAAACTGCTCGAAAAAGCTGCCGGTTACGGCCTGGCAGTAACGCCGGACGAGATCGAAGTAACTTACCAGGAAGTGTTTAATATGGTCAGAGGTTGGGATACCTCCGGCCGTTTGTACGATTTTACTGTCCAGACTCCCAGGGGTATAACCTGCCGGATTGAGAAAGGGGGTAAATGAGTATGTCTAACGCCAGTGAGAAACCAACCGGTTTAATCTTTTTCCCGGCTTTTGACTGGGCTATTTCTCCCACTCACCCGGAAAGGGAGGAACGCCTGCTTTACACCCGCGACCAAATTTTTGAAGAAGGGATTATGGACCTCCCGCAGGTATCGGAATATGCTCCCGTCCTGGCGACGACTCACGATATTGCCATGACGCATTTCTGTGTGCCGCGCGTGGAGGACCAGACCACCGAGGCGCACCTAATCGCGGCCGGCGCGGCCATATTGCTGGCTGACGAGATTGTGTCCGGTCAGATTAAAAACGGCTTTGCCCTGGTCAGGCCGCCCGGCCACCACTCCATGCGGGTGGTGCACGGCAACCGCGGTTTTTGCAACATCAACAATGAAGCGATTATGATAAATTATCTGCGGCGCCGCAAGGGGATTAAGCGTGTGGCTATTGTCGACACCGATGTCCACCATGGCGACGGCACCCAGGACATCTTCTGGCACGATCCGGACGTCCTGTTTATCTCCTTCCACCAGGACGGGCGCACCCTTTATCCGGGCACGGGGTTTACCGACGAACTGGGCGGCCCCAGAGCCTATGCCCGCACCATCAATATCCCGCTGCCGCCCGGAACGACGGATGAAAGCCTGTTGTATGTCGTCGACAATCTGATCCTGCCGGTTCTCAACGACTTTAAGCCGGATTTCATTGTAAACTCAGCCGGCCAGGACAACCATTACACCGACCCGCTCGGCAGCATGCGCATCACCGCTCAGGGATACGCCAGGCTGACCGAGAAACTGCGGCCGGACCTGGCCGTGCTGGAAGGCGGCTATGCTATTGAAACTGCCCTGCCCTACGTGAATATGGGAATCATTCTGGCGCTGGCGGGGCTTGACTACTCCGCCGTGCTTGAGCCCGACTACCAGAGATTTAAGGAAAGCTCTGATTTGACCGGAGAAGTCCGGCGAATAGTTGAAAAGCTGTTGCAGCGCTGGGCAAAGAGAGACCAGGTGTCAATAAGTCAGAGTGATATTTCCGGCAATTATTTTCAGCATATGAAAAGAATATATTACGATACTGACAATATTCAGGAAAACCAGCTCGAAAAACTAAGGCTTTGCGACAACTGCCCCGGCTATCTGTCAATAGAAACTAAAGCGACCCACGGCTATGGGCATACCGGAGGAAAGGCCTTGTGTCTGTCGGTTCCCATTGACGCATGTCCTTCGTGCCGGACCGAGGCCGCGGATTTATATGAAAAGGCAAAAAAAGCAAGGCAATACCCGTACGTATATTTGCAAGACAAGTCAGCCGATGTCTTCCTGGGTTACGATACCGCCAAAGGCGAAGAGTGGCGTTCGGAAGGATAATAATAGGTTTGTATTGTGGAAAGGCAAGTGGGAGTGATTCTTGCTTGCCTTATTTATCATCTCACTTCAATAAATTAGTTAACTTAATAAGTGTTTTTGAAATTTAGTTGGA
>MVQK01000245.1 GCA_002067515.1 Pelotomaculum sp. PtaB.Bin013
AAGCTCGTGACGGTGCACCAGGCCCAGCTCGGCAAGCCTGATCGGCAGTTCGCGGTAACTGTGCAGCTTGTTCTTGTAGATCAGGATACTGCCCGGACAGTTCATCGGCTTAACCGCGTAATCACCTTCATCTATCTTCGTGAAATACATATTCTCGCGGTAGTGATCCCAGTGTCCTGAATTCTCCCACAAAGACCTGTTTAGAATAATCGGTGTGCGTATTTCCTGGTAGCCCCTCTTTTGATGTTCTTCCCGCCAATATTTCTCCAGTTCGTTACGCAGAATCATTCCCTTAGGATGGAAAAAAGGAAAACCAGGCCCCTCATCCATGATGCTGAACAAATCCAGTTCGGCTCCGAGCTTGCGGTGATCGCGCCGTTTGGCCTCTTCAATCCGGAAAAGATATTCATCAAGCATGGATTTTTTCGGAAACGATGTGCCGTAAATACGCTGAAGCATTTTGTTTCTCTCATTGCCCCGCCAATACGCGCCTGCCACGTTCATTAATTTTACAGATTTAAGTCTCCCGGTGGAAGGAACATGAGGTCCCGCGCATAAATCGGTAAAATCACCCTGTTTATAGAATGAGAGTACAGTGTCAGCCGGCAGGTCCTCGATCAATTCAACTTTGTAGTTCTGCCCGTTTTCTTTAAAGAAATCCAGGGCTTGCGTCCGGGGGAGTTCAAAACGCTCAAACGGATAATCGGCCTTGATTATGGCTTCCATCTCTTTCTCTATTTTACCCAAATCATCCGGTGTAAACGTTTCACTGGTATCAAAGTCATAATAATAGCCATCGGCGATAGCCGGCCCGATTGCGAACTTTGTGCCGGGAAACAACTTTTGCACCGCTTGCGCCATAACATGCGCGGTACTGTGGCGGTAAGCCCGTTTCCCCGCCTCATCTTCAAAGGAAAGAAACTCCACGGAAGCATCAGCCATCATGGGATTCGCCAAATCCATCAACTCGCCGTTCACTCTGGCGATAAGAGCCTCTTTGGCCAAGCGGGGGCTAGTGCTCTTCGCTATTTCAAAAAGAGTTGTTCCCGCCGGGTATTCTCTCTCTGCTCCATCAGGTAAAACAATTTTAATATTATCGACAGCACTCATTATTAACACTTCCCCCTAAAACATATTATTGCAAAATGAAAAACCCGCCTCTGACAACTGTCAGGGACGGGATATTCCCGTTTCCACCCTGATTAAGGGTATATACTTTCTTTTACGACAGTTAACGGCTGCCTCCGGCGCGGCTTACTGGTGATTTCAGCCGGCGGTTCCAAGGTGGTTTTCAACCCATAGTACCCAAAAGTGCTTGCAGCCGATGACACTTTCTCTCTGATGGCCAAGACAGGTCTACTCTTCCTTTTCAACACCTGTTTCTAATATTGATATTATTACAGCAGTATTATATTGATTAGCTGGATATTTGTCAATAAATCTAATGAAGTAGAAATTTCTAACATTTAATTATTCAATGGAGTACATAGTTCACAACCCGGGCATTCACTGACTCTGCCGTCAAATACTTTTTTTATGGTTTCTATCGTTGCCGAATACCTGTCATTCTTTTTATGATGAAAAATAATTTTCTGGGGGGCAATTGTAACAAGAGCACTTACCAACATATCTTCATAATTTATTTCGCTATCCATCATGTCAACCAAAAAACCACCCAGATAATCGCTCCTGACAGGTTGCGTCTTATCGTCATACAGCTTAAAAGCTCCAACGTTATTTATCAGGACATGAACCATATAAGCGCGAGGCTCTTGAATCTCCACAAAATATTTTAGTAATTCAATAAACTCTCTATATTCCCTTTCCAGAAGAAAGTCATCTACAGCTTTATCCGTCGCATCTTTTAATTCATTAATATATTCTTTAAGTCTGAACCGGATAAAACCATCAATGATAATACTGTTGTTAAGTTTTAAATAATCCAATATCTTATTAAGAATCCTTCTCTTTCTGTTAAACCAGTAAACCGATTTACGCGGCTCATTTGATTTCCTGTTAATGTGTTGCAACGCATAATTATATATTATTTTCTTTTCTTCATCCCCATAATAATAATAATTTTCACAGATAATATTTTTTAACAAAAAAACTTCCCAATGAGACAGAATAATATCAGATATTAAATCCGCCACATATTTCTTTATGATAATTTGAGGATCATCTTCCAACTGACAGTATTCCGGGAAACCGTCTAAACAACAAGAAAAAAAGGTAAACTTGCCATCTGACCTTTCTTCCAGATTAATCTTAAACCCATTTCTTTCAAATATCATTAATCCCCTGCCCAGTTTATCCTTTAACAAATCAATATGCTGCGTGGAACCTATAGAAATAATCTGGGCCACCGGCTATCACCACCTCTTGCAATAGTGTATGCGTGATTAATAAATTTTATATTAAATACGCAAATCTTCCAGCCGCTTTACCCTTTCGCTGATAGGCGGGTGAGTGCTGAATAAACGGTTTATTGATGCACCCGAAAACGGATTAATAATAAAAAGGTGCGATGTCGCGGGATTTACCTGCATCGGAATTCTATGAGCCGCACTCTCCAGCTTGAGCAAGGCGTTTGCCAGGCCTCCGGATTTGCCTGCTATACGGGCGCCGGTTTGATCAGCCAGGTACTCCCTCGAGCGGGAAATCGCCATTTGAATAATCAGCGCCGCTATCGGCGCTATAACAGCCAATAAGATCGCTCCAATAAAGCTGCCGCCACCCTCGTCGTCATCGCGGCCCATACCAAAAATAGCTCCCCATTGAATTATGTTCGCTATCATGGTAATCGCGCCCGCAAAAGCGGCAGCTATAGCGCCAATAAGAATATCTTTATTTCTTATGTGTGAAAGTTCGTGCGCCAGGACACCTTCCAACTCATCCCGGTTCAAAATGCGGAAAAGTCCTTCGGTAACAGCCACAGCCGCATGGGACTGATTTCTTCCCGTGGCAAAAGCGTTAGGTTGCTGTGACGGGGTTATATAAAGCCTGGGCATGGGCATCCCCGCCTGCTTAGTCAATCTCCGCATTATATCGTATAATTCAGGCGCTTCAGCTTCGGATACAGGCTGCGAGCGGGTCATGGAAATAGCAACCTTGTCGCTGAAATAGTAACTGAAAAAATTCATACCCAAGGAAATTAAAAAAAACAACATCGCCCCGGATCTGCCGCCGACAGCTGCGCCAATCAACACTAGGATGATTGATAACGCGCCCATCAAAAGCCAAACCTTTAAGCTATTCACGTTATAAATGCCTCCCTAATTTAGAGTATTAACACATCTATTTTATTTTAGTCAGCAAATATTTACAACCATTTCCTTTTATAACATGCGGGTTAGAAAAAAAGAAGTGAAAAAGCACTCCACAAATAATTACATTTAAAGAAGAATTGACAATAAACCGAGTGGACTGTTTAACAGTAGAACATCTATCGCGTCAAAATTCAAAGTAACATCTTTAGATACTTTTAATGGAACCACCTCCAGAGTAACAGTCGCTTGCGCTCTTGTCCCCTGAATAGAAATATCACGGATATTAGACAGCTTGACATTGCCTTTTAACTTTTCAATTAATTTTTCTGCGATAGGACTGGCGGAACCAACATATTTCTTAACAACCTCAGTATTTCCGTCGTTTATCCCGTTAATCAGTTCAGTTACGGCGCTGCGCACATCTTGTTCAGTGAACGTTTTCTTCGGCGCCTCAGAATTTTGCATCAAGGTACAACCGGTAAGGACAATTGACAATACTAGAATAAGAATTAGTAAACGTCTCACAAAACTCACCTCTGTCTGGAAAAACTTAAAGAGTGTAATATAAAAAATCCCCCCTGGCCATAGGAAGGAAGATTAAGGACCATTTTGGTGGAGGGGGCTGGATTCGAACCAGCGAAGTCGTCGACGGCAGATTTACAGTCTGCTCCCTTTAGCCA
>MVQK01000246.1 GCA_002067515.1 Pelotomaculum sp. PtaB.Bin013
AAATCCTTGTCCTGTGGAAATGGCCTGGAGACCAGCCTGCTTACCCCAGCCAGGATAGTGCTTATTAACTTGAACGATCACTTTATAGCCGCGAGATTTATGCGGCGCCCAGAATTCGCGGAAGCCTACAACCGTCTTTTTCAATGTGTTATAGTTATTGGCCTGAATAACAGGCATCCTAATCATTTCTCCCTCGTTATTGGGATGGCCTAAAATACATGACTGGTAAATTGGATCGCGCCGGTGTGTAATTGCTGTCACATGGAACTGCGGCAGCATCATCGGTTCTTCATAATAACCCATCCATTCAGCAAATGTGCCCTCAATTTTCGCATTTTCAGGTTGTATATCTAATTCTCCCTCTATGATAATTTCAGCGGTAGCCGGAACTAATAAATCCACAGTTTTCCCTTTGACCATTTCCACCGGTTCACCTCTAAGTCCGCCGGCCAATTCAAATTCATCATCGAGGAATGAACCCATCTTAGTTGTAGAACAAATATTAATCACCGGGTCCACACCTAAAGCAATGGCTACCGGAATCGTTTTCATCCCTTTTGCGCGAGCCCTTGCGACGTGAATTCCAATATCCTGAGTGGCGCAACACATAAGGCCGGTAGTATTTTTGTCATGGATCATCACCCGGTACATGCCAGTATTTTGTCTATAACCCGGGGAAATTGGATCCTTGCTAATAATATTGGTTAGTGTGATATAAGGACCGCCATCCAACGGACTCCATTTAAACACAGGGAGCTTGTAGAGATCTACTTCTTCACCAGTAATCACAACCTCCTGGCAGGGAGCGGTTGTAACTACTGTGGGTTTCAGCCATTGGCTTTTATCCTCAAGAAGCTCTGCAACGCGGTTCCGGATAGCTAAAAAGTTTTCTCTAAAAGTTTCCTTGGGTTCTAACCCCAGGCCCATACAATTACGTGCTAAAGTGCCATGCGTATTCATAACGACCGGTATGTCGTAACCTTTTATTTTAAAAAACATCGCCGGCCCCTGGCGATCTGCCAACTCCCACATCAAAGATGATATTTCGAAACCACTTTCTAATTCCACGGAAGACCGTACTAATTCTCCTTTTTTCTCAAGTTCACTTAGAAATTCACGCAAATCTTTATATGCCATTTTAAATCTCCTCCGTTTATTTTTTTTAAGGTTTGACAAATACCAATTGGGTTATTACTTAGAATAATTTTCACTCCTAAAATAATCGGCAAGTGATCAGCTTAAGTCATCCCCCCCGAAAAGTTTTTGCCTTAACCAAACGGCCGGTTGGTTGATTGAATCGTATAGCAATCAAAATGCAATGGTCAATATTGTTATCCTTATCAGTCAAATATTGATAGCCAGTGGTAATAATTCAAGGTTGATTGGAACCATCCTCTCCCCACCGGCGCGTCAGGTTATGAGGTAAACTAAACTGATCCATCACCCGTCCGACCAAGTGATTAACCAAATCGCCAATAGAAGCCGGATGGTTGTAGAAAGCCGGCATGGGCGGGACCAGATATGCCCCGGCCCTGTTCACCGCAAGCATATTCTCGAGGTGAATCCCACTCAATGGGGTCTCACGCGGGACCAGGATTAGTTTCTTTCGTTCCTTCAGCATCACGTCGGCCGCGCGGATAATGAGGTTTTCAGCCAGGCCATGGGCTATTGCCGCCAGCGTTTTCATGCTGCAGGGTATGACAGCCATACCGCTGGTTTGGAATGAACCGCTGGCAATCGGCGCCCCGACATTACGCAGGTCATGGCAACAATGAGCCATTTCGCGTACTGATTCAACTGTGCGATTAGTCTCCAGCGCAATTGTTTTCTCCGCCCAACTGCTCAATATAAGATGGGTTTCCACCCCCGGACATGCCTGTAAAGCCTCTAGTAATCGAACACCGTAAATGGCTCCGGTAGCTCCCGTGATGGCGACAATAATTCGCTGAACATCCATTACTTACACCCTCCTGCCATTATCGTAAAATCCTTTGTCACCCAAAGCATTAGCTGTGAGCACTGGCTATTTCACCTGTTTCGATATTGAGGTTAACACTAACCTACCTGCCGTTTGGTTGGTTGATTATATAACAGAAATTTAATAAGGAAAAGTTCATTTTTCTTGTCAGTTAAATTTTGATGTCCAGTGGTAAAAATTTAAGGTTAAGCTATTCAAATGTATAGACAAACTGATTGGCCATTTATGACTACTCAATCAGAGTTGATTTCAATAAGGTAACGACAGCTTGGCCGCAGCCACGTTGCAAGAACAGCTTGACCTTGAATAATTACCACTGGTTATCAATATTTGACTGATAAGAATAACAATCTTGACCATTATATTTTGAATGCTATATGATTCAATTAGCCAACCGGCCGTTTGGTCGAAGAAAACTTGGGGGGGTGGAATGACTTAAGCTGATTATTTTAGGAGACTAAGCGCTAAGGGATACCATTGAAGATCGGGTTCAGGTCTCTTTGACTTATGCGTTATTTGTTAATAAGGTTCTGGGGGTTATTAACATAACGATGTAAATCTTACAAGGCCTTTTATTTGTTTTTTTTAACAACTTTAATTATAATTATCATCAACTTTAATTATAATTATTATCGCTTGGCTTTATTTGAATCGACGTACGATTATTAGAGTAGCGTAAGCCCCGGGTAACGAATTAATCTCACCGGCTTAATATTTTGCCAATGTAAATGAATGAACAGCAATATGGTAATGCATGGCGGCGGTTATTTTGAAGTTAAGATTATGCCTAAATCAGGGTGGGATTTCATCTTAATATTAGCTCTATTGGATAATAACAGCTTTTTACTTGTCGAAATGGCCAGTCCCGTTGGTAAATTACTTTTAAACAAAGAAATAGATCATATTTATTAGATTATAAAGAGGTATCCCCTCAATGCTCACAGAAATGTTGATAAACTAATAAACGTACAAAAGCGAGGTGACACCTCAGTTATGTATATTTGGGCTAGACATGGTATACTTAGTAGGTAAGGCAATCCAAAAAAACGGTAAGAAACGATAATACGAATACAATTTAACTTTACTTAAACAATTAGTAAAATAAGGGGTGCAGATTGCCATGGATCAAGAAAAAAATCTTATATATGAAGATTTATCAGGCCTTAATAAGCGAGATGAAATTATACGAGTTGCAGCTAAGCTCTTTCGAAATTTAGGTTATATCGAGACTTCGATGAAAGATATTGCTGATAGAGTCGGCATATTAAAAGGTAGTTTGTACTATCATTTTAGCAGTAAAGAGGAATTGCTCAATGAAGTTATAAATAAAGGAATTGATCTGCTTCTTGTTATTGCTCAACAGGTATATAAACAATATGAACAAAATCCACAGGAAAGATTAAAGCAATTGGTTAAACTTCATTTACTACATTTAACAAATAATAATGAGTATCTTGTAATTGCCACCAACCAAACAGATAAACTTACCCTAGAACATCGAGAGAACTACATTGTCAAACGGGATCTTTATGAAAGCCTGTTAAGAGAAACTCTGGAGGAGGGGATTCGGGCTGATCAATTCCCTCCACTTGATATCAAGCTTACGATTTTGGCAATATTAGGTATGTGCAATTGGATAGTTCAATGGTACAAACATGATGGTCCTTATAGCGCCGAATATATCACCGATTATCTCAGCACTCTCATTTGCGACCGGATGTTAGCTAAGTAAGTTGATAGTTATAGCGCAGTGTGCCTTATCACGCCCCTGCCGGCAACAAGATAATTTGATGCCGGCAAGGTGAAATTGAGGTATTTCCGTTAGGTAAAAATGCGCTGGTCATGTGATCGTTTGATCGACTATTATCTTTAAATATATTTTTACAGATAAGAGGAGTGCTAAGCATGGATGTTTTAGAGGTAATAAATACGGATGTCCTGATTATCGGCGGTGGCGGTG
>MVQK01000247.1 GCA_002067515.1 Pelotomaculum sp. PtaB.Bin013
TCTTTTGCCTCAAGTCCGAGAACGGACTGGTGCAGGGCAACGTGGTTCAGGACACTGCCCAAGGCGTAATTTGTGTCATCACGTCCAGCCGCGTCTTCCACCGCCTCGCTGATGGCTATACCCAAGCTCCCCAGTGACTCAGGGTCTTTCTCCAGGATTTGCCTCCCGGAATTAGTCAGATTGCTGGGACTGGCAATACAATCAGCGCCAAAAATTTGCATCACCGAACGGCGGTAAGGTTTCTGGTGATAGCTTACTTTTACCATGTAAACGGTGCATTCCAAGCCAAAGAAGTTGCACGCCTGGGATAACGCGACACCCCACTGGCCTGCGCCTGTCTCGGTGGCAAGCCGTTTAATTCCTGCCTCTTTATTGTAATAAGCCTGGGCAACGGCGGTATTCAACTTGTGGCTGCCGGCCGGGCTTACCCCTTCGTATTTATAATAAATTTTCGCCGGTGTATCCAGGGCCTTTTCCAGCCGGCGCGCCCGGCAAAGGGGAGACGGCCGCCAGAGCTTATAAATTTCCCGCACCTCTTCCGGTATTTCGATCCAGCGCTCCTGGCTCACCTCTTGTAAAATTAAAGCCATCGGGAATATCGGGGACAAGTCTCCAGGCCCCGCAGGCTGTTTCGTTGCGGGATTCAGCGGGGGTTTTGGCAAATTGGGCATGTCCGCCTGGATATTGTACCATTTTGTTGGCATTTCTTTTTCACTGAGTAAAATTTTTGTTTCACTCATCTCACCTAAAACTCCTCTCTCCTCCTAAAATTTAATAAAAATCGATCTTTTTCAAAAACACTAAAAATATTTTAGCTTAATGTTTCTTGCTGCGCAATATTATTCGTCATTTTTTAACTTATCTTTTCTTCCTTGCTTATTTCATTGCTCCATTTGCCACAACGGTCACCCCAGCGTGCGATAACGTTTCCCTGCTCAGCCACTTCCACTACCTCGCACATATTGGGGCAGCCGGTGCATTCAAAACTGCCGGTTTTGAATAATGAATCGGCCACGCTGAAACCTTTGAACCGGCTTAGTCCGGTTCGCGCCACCGCTTCACGGGCCAGCAGGGCTGCGCCTACCGCGCCCATCACGTCAAAATGTGAAGGTACGGTCACGGGTAATTCCAGCGCTTTTTCAAAAGCCTTGGCCATTCCCACATTGGCTGCCACCCCGCCTTGAAAAACCACCGGAGGCAAGATTTCCTTGCCCTTACCGACATTGTTCAGGTAATTGCGCACAAGTGCCTCGCACAGTCCGGCCAGGATATCCGGGAGGCCGCATCCCATCTGCTGTTTGTGAATCATATCCGACTCCGCGAAGACAGCGCACCGCCCGGCAATCCGCACCGGCGACTCCGCCTGTAAAGCGATTTCGCCGAATTGCTCAATCTGTATATTCAGCCGCGCGGCCTGCTGGTCGAGAAAAGATCCCGTGCCCGCAGCGCAAACAGTGTTCATGGCAAAGTCAGTCACCACACCATTGCGCAATATGATGATTTTTGAATCCTGTCCGCCTATTTCTAAAATTGTCTGCACTCCCGGCACCAGCAATAGTGAAGCGACAGCGTGAGCGGTTATCTCATTTTTCACTGCGTCGGCGCCGACGAGCACCCCGGTGAGATGCCTGCCGCTGCCTGTTACACCGGCGCCCCGCACTTTTACTCCGGCAGGCAGGCGTTCGTTTAATTCTTTCAATCCTTTCTGAACCGTAGCAATTGGCTGCCCCTGTGTCCTGAGATAAATTGCTTCACAGACTATTCCGCCTTCATTAAGAAAAACTAAATTTGTGCTGACAGATCCCACATCTATTCCCAGATAACCCTTCATCTATTCACTGCCTCCCTGGTTTCCTTTCTCCTTGCCAATAGATCTATAAAAGCTTCCAGCCTGGTCTGCAGGCCGGCCTCCCCTGTGTGTTCATCCATAATCAAAGTAAGTATCGGTATGTCGTAATCGGAACCCACACCTGGCAGGATACTTTGCGCTACTATTTCAGGCATGCAAGTAAATGGATAAACTTGAATTATCCCGTCGTATCCAGCCAAAGCATAGTTTACGGCGCTCCCTACCGTCTCCTGTCCGTGGCCGCCCACAAAATGACACAGGTAAGGGCTGGCGGAAGCACAGGCATCTTTGCTGGAACGAAGATTTTTAACCAACCCGAATAACAGATGGTCATTCACCCATTCGCTCAAATAGATCGAACGGTCTACTTCAACTCCAAGCAAGCCCAGATGTCGTTCCAGCCGATGGTTTGAAAAAGGTTCCAACAGAGTATAGATCTCTCCGATAACAGCGATTCTGACAACCGGCGCGCCGTGTTTTCGCGCCACCCCGGCCATTATTGTATCCGCCTTTTTCCTGGCCTCCGCCAGTTCAACCTGTGAAGCGGCGTTGTCTATCAGGGTCAATGCTTCACTAAAAGCTCGATCGGTTGCACCTGGCTTTGCTTCACGGGGCCGGACCTGAAACGCTGTCTTTTCCATCTCGTCTACCGCCAGCGCTTTCTGGTAACCAAACCGGATAGCCTGGATTACCTGCCACCAGGACCGGCTGCCGGTAATCTTTTTCATCTTAACTATTAATTCAGAAATATTTTTTTCCGGTGGTTCGAGTACAATTAACTGCATGTCGCAGCCAATGTCCTTTAAGATGGCGTGCTCAATCTGAGCGTAATAGCCAAAGCGGCACGGGCCGCACCCGCCGGCCATAATGATAGTGTCGGCGCCCATTTCACGTGCTTCAATAAAATTTCCCAAATTTAGTTTTAGGGGCATGCAGGCAAATTCCGGGCCATGCTTGACACCCAGGTTCAATGTCTTTTTACTGGAAGGCGGCGGTACCACCACGTCTACCTCCAGATAATTAAGCATCGCTTTTAAAGGAATATACAGGTTGCCCATATGCGGAAAGGTTACGCGCATTATTTACCTCCGTTATCATAGCCCGGCTGCTTCGGCCTTTTTCCACCGCACCATGTCTAAAAAGGCCTCCAATCTGGTTACAATACCGGCTTCCCCGGTATGTTCATCAAGGGTAAGGTTCAAAAAGGGCGCGCGCAGGGCGCGCGCATGACGCTCAATCAATTCGCCGGTCATAGAATCGGGCCCGCACCCAAAAGCAGCCACATGCACCACACCACTTATATCCTGACGGTCGAGGTAGTGATAAGCGGCTCCGATCATGCGGTGACCGAGACTCCAAAATAATTTTTTCGGCAGCCGGGCCGCGTTGCTCCTCAGGATTTTTTCCGGCACATGCTCAGCTGTTAAAACGTTAGCGCCCATCTCCTTCAGCCGGCCGACTAGATTCATGCTAATATAAGGATCATAGATGTTGTACGGGTGGCCGATTACAGCCACATTCATTTCTAACGGATAACCCAAGGGTTTGTCACCGACATTGTTTTCCAAGACCGCTAAGGCCTCAGCCGGCATCAAACCCATCTGCAACAGCCGGCAATACTTTTGCAGGGTTTTAACAGAGTTGCGGTAAGCCCTAAATATTTTAAACTTATTACCGGTAAAAAGACTGCCAACCTTATTTATTGCCGTGTATAAATCCCTGTTTTTCCTGTACAGGTTGACGTCAACGCCAATTAAGTCAGGCAGGCCATCCAAGCGGCGGATCATGTCCGGCAATCCGAGAAATTTCGGACAGATATATTTACGGTGCTCCACACTAACCATTCTTGGCAAAAAAATAAAATCAACTTTTCCTGTAAGGTCCAATACATGACCAAAGAACAGCTTTACCGGCAGGCATACCTCATCTACCGCGTGTTTTAGCCCCTGGGTCAGCGTCACCCTGGTTGACGGCGATGAGAGCACCACTTCGGCACCCAACTCTTCAAAAAAAGTCCGCCACATCGGGTAATAATAGTAGTATAGAAGTGCCCGGGGAATACCAACCTTCAA
>MVQK01000248.1 GCA_002067515.1 Pelotomaculum sp. PtaB.Bin013
GATATTAGGTGGTAGTACCCTTACTCCTACTACAGGCGCTAACACCCCACTGCAAACCTTCAACCTTACGGGTACCACCCCCGGCGATGAGTACGCCGTGGTGGCACAGTACGAAAAGGACAAGGAGAATGCCTATGCCGGTGGGCTTTGGGCTGCAACTTACCAGAACAAGACCTTTACCCTTTACGTTGTGCCCCTACCCGGGGTTGATTTTACCCAGTCTGTTCATGGCAACCTCCAAAACTATCTGAACCGGATATACTCCCAGGCCGTGGTAAGCTGGAATGTTCAGGTTATTAAGGGTTTTACAGGTATTGACCTGGGCGAAAACGGCCTTGACCATGCCGAAAATGAGCTGCTAAGCGCGTACAACCCCGAGATGAACAGCGTAATTTCAGCGTTTAAGGCGTGGCAGGGTAGCATAAACTCCCAGGCCGCCTACCTGTTTCTGGTACCCAGGGCCGATGGTGGCCTGCAGGGTTACATGCCCTTTAACCGCCAGTTTGGGTTTGTGGTGGCACCCACCGGTTCCGATGGCAATGTGGATGCCGCTGCGCTGGCCCGCACTGTTGCCCACGAGCTGGGCCACGGAATTTTTTCCCTCCGCCACACCTTTAGCGAGAAAAATTTTGTAACTTTACCCCAGGGCAAAACCGATAACCTCATGGACTACCCTTCAACAGGCTCAGGGCTGGCTACGGCAACCGATGCCACCAAGCTCGATAAGTACCAGTGGGATCTAATCCACGACCCACAAAGGGTATGGTTTAGCTGGCTGGAGGAGGAGGGAGAGGGGGAGATAGGAATTTATGGAGTTACATGGTTAGGAAATGTTTTGTTTGGATTATATCCAGACGAACAAGAAAGAGAGATAGAAACAAGATTAGAATTGTTTAATCATATTTATCAGGAATATGAGAATTATTACAATAATTCAAAGATAAAAGATATTTATTTAAGTGTTGATAAATATAAAAACTGGTCGGTAAGAAAGGCATCATTTCAGGGGATTGCCAAAAAAGTTTTTAAGGGTTTAAAAACTAATGATAACACATTTAATTTGTGGAATGAGGGTATATATTTTGAAGATTATAAATTAGAAGGAAAATCATATAAAATAGCAATATATAGTGCCAGGAAGAATATAGTACTAGGAGAAACTATAAGAATAAAAAGTTTTAGTCAGCTTCGGTATAATAAATCGATAAAGGCAGGATATACAAAAAATTATGGATTAATTTCATTTTATGACACAGAAGGCAAGATGAATATGGTGATACAAATAATAGGCGAATCATCTAAGAAAGATGTAACACAATGGTTAAATTATTTAGGTCTGATATTACCATCCAGAGAACAGGAGAAAGAAGATAAGGACATTATTGACAAAATATTAGAGGTTATTCTTCATGATATAAATAAGCTTAATGAAATTTGGGGGGAGAAAAAAGAAGACCAAGAAGAATCTGCAATTGAGATTGCTTTAACAGAAATGGAAGAATTTTTAGGTAATTCATATGCATATGGCGGTGGTGATAGCAGAACCAGTTTAGATGAAAAAGGTACTGATGAGATGGATTGTTCCGAATTTGTAGCTCGATTCTTACAGAAGGCTTGTGGATTGGAAGAAGTTCCAAGTCCGTTTTACACATCACTTATGCTAAGTAGCATGCAAGATGGAAGCTTTGATAGCTTCTTACAGCATGTGAAGAATAGTGAAAAAGAGGATTTCAAAGATATAAGACCTGGTGATGTTTTCTTATGGAGTAGGAGCTCAAGTGATGGACATACTGGTGTTGTTGTGTCGTATGATAAAGAAACAGACAAGGTAACAGTGATTGAGGCTATTGGAATCTCGGGTGCTGCTGAGGAATCACTATCAAAAGACATTGAAGGATATTGCCAAGGTTGTATACGAAAATCAATATATACACGTACTGGAAAAGCCTTATACAAACACGCTGGATGGAAAGGGTATTTTAGAGCAGTAACAACAAAATAATAATACAATGAAAAAATATTTAACTATAATTTTAGTAGTATTTTTTGCTTCATGTAAAGCACAAAATAACGAATCCACCGTTGATTTCTTTTCTTTAGTTAAAAATCCTGATTATATATGGACAACATCCTATAGTATTGAAAAGGAGGACGATGTCACTGCAATATATTATGAGTTTTATATGAAAGATGTTCATGTTGGGCAAGGATGTATTTATGCAATTTCAAAACAATTTCCTGAAAAGTGGACAATTAAAGCGGTAGAAGACCCAAACGGCAATTGTGGTGATAAAAAAAATTACAAGCCTTTGTTTTATATTAATTGTGCTGCGAGAAACTTTTTTACCGAAAATAAAGAAGAATTGATCCAAAACTTTGATGTTTATACTTTTTTCGTAGATAAAACAGATTTAGAAGGGCCTTATAAAGAAACATCTGAATCTGGCAGTGCTGAATATTACAATGAAAAATCTGATAGCGAGGTAATTATTTACAAATATGAGTCAGGTAGTTGGGTTGAAAAAGGGAAACAAAAACTTGGAGATGAAATACCAAGAACCTTTGGGTCAAAGTATATAGAGAAATTAGCAAAAGAAAGAATCAAATAATTTTACTCCCACCCAACTGCCGCAAGTTTGTAACTTGTGGCACAAAGCTAATTTTTGCTGTAGGTCTGCTTTAAGGATAAAAGCCCCCTCAGTTGAGCCGAGGCAATAAAAAGCCTAGTTAGGCCGAGGCTGTAATAAGCAATAAACGAACCGTGTTCGGCGGCGGTTGCACCGCCGTCGCGCTATCAGCAACAGGCTGCGCCTGAGTTTTTTATAATTCCTCTGCTCGCGCGGATTTACCTTCGGTGAGCTCCCTTCGGTCGGTTGTAATCCGTGCGGTTGTAGTTCGGCAAAGCCAATCCGTGTGGTTATTTTAAAAGGTGTTTTCAATGAAGCACAGCTTGAATAAGTAAAAGTGTAGTATGTATTTGTCACGGACTACAAGTCCGCGCCAGCAATGAGTGGCGTATGCCGCACTCGTTTACAAGCGCGCGAGAGAGTTTAAAATTACCCATGTCCATTTAACCTTTAACTTTTATCTTTTAACTTTCAACGGTTAACGTCTCACGTTTAACGGACTTCATCTCCCTCTAACTTCCTCTAACTTCTTCTAACTTCCTCATATTCCGAGTCATTCCGTCTTATTCCATCTCATTCCGAGTCATTCCGAGTCAGCACCAACTCTGGCTTGTTTGTTCTGTTTCAATCTTTTTTGTGTTACTTAGCATTGTTTAACGCGTATCATTCATATATTTGCAATCCTAAAATAGCTGGTTTGAAACAGTTTTTATCAGTTCCATTTGCTTGCCTACTGCTTTTTGTGGCGGTGTGCTTATCGAGCAGCTACGCCTATTCGCAGGAGGGGGCTCGTACACTAGCCGGTAAACACTCCCGGAGCGATTCGCTAAGGGGTAGGAATGTCCCTTTTGATAAGGGTAGTGCAAGGGGTGTAGGCAGGTCGGCTACCGATACGCTTAAACCCAATGAGCGCAACATTTACGGTTACCTTGGCATTCAAGACCCTAAGAGCAAGTCGTTTGCATGGTATTTTGACCGGGAAACCTATGATTTGGTTCAAACACAAGCCTTTGACAGCTCGCTATTTTTGGTGCATCTGATACTACCCGGGCAAAAGAGCCTATCGCCCTTAACCTACCTGGGCAACATGGGCTCGCCTGAGCAGAGTGACCATTTTTTTGAACGGCCGGTTTGCTTTCCGTTCCTGTTTTCAAAGGGTTATTCCAGCTACGAGCAGCCGGTGCTAGATAGGAAGCAGTACAACGTACGACGCCCGCATACGCTGCTGGAGTATTCAACTGCCGGCAAAAGGCGTAATGCT
>MVQK01000249.1 GCA_002067515.1 Pelotomaculum sp. PtaB.Bin013
TCAATTGGAACCATTACCTGACCGTCTACCATAACTCCCGCGCCTTCAAGTTTTTGTCCGTTAATAATTAGGTTTATACCTTTTGTGTCGGCAAATACACCCGCTGTGCAAGCTAAACTTAATATAACACCAATCAACAGCAATTTTATTAAGCGTTCTCCCATCATGATCCCCCGCATTTGGTATTATTCCCTCAAGAGTTGCAAATACAATATTTATAATATAAAAGACGAAAAAATACCTGTTAATGTTCCGTGTGTGCAACAATGAAAAGCGGACTCAATTCTTCGAGCCCGCTTTCAGAAATCTTTAGTTTATCACTATTTAATGCTTACTGCCTGTTTGCCACCAGGTTGTCTACCACGGTGGAATCGGCCAGTGTCGAGGTGTCGCCGAGTTCGTCAACAGCGCCGGCGGCGATTTTCCTCAGGATCCTTCTCATAATCTTACCGCTTCTGGTCTTAGGCATGCCAGGAGTGAATTGAATCTTGTCAGGCGAGGCAATCGGTCCAATTTCCTTACGCACGTGCGCTACAAGCTCTTTCTTAAGCTCGTCTGTGCCTTCCACGCCTTCTTTCAGCGTCACATAAGCGTAAATGCCTTCACCTTTAATGTCGTGCGGGAAACCAACAACCGCAGCTTCCGCTACTGTCGCGTGCGCTACTAAAGCGCTTTCAACTTCCGCGGTGCCCATCCGGTGTCCGGAAACGTTGATAACATCGTCCACGCGGCCTAATAACCAGTAGTAACCGTCTTCATCTTTGCGCGCGCCGTCGCCGCTGAAATAATGGCCGGGCTGTTGTACGAAGTAAGTTTCTTTAAACCTGTTCGGATCGCCATAAACGCCGCGCATAATGCCGGGCCAAGGCTTCTTCATGCAAAGGTGGCCGCCCTCGTTCACGCCGGCTTCTTTGCCTTCCGCCGTAAGCAGTACGGGAACCACGCCAAAGAACGGATTTACGGCCGAACCGGGCTTCATCGGGTGGGCGCCCGGCATTGGGGCGATTAAGTGCCCGCCGGTCTCAGTCTGCCACCATGTGTCAACAATCGGGCATTTTTCCTTGCCGATGACTGTATAGTACCACATCCAGGCTTCCGGGTTAATCGGCTCGCCGACCGAAGCCAGCAGGCGCAGGGAGCTGAGGTCTCTGCCTTTAGGCCACTGATCGCCGTCCTTCATCATGGCGCGGATGGCGGTGGGAGCTGTATATAAAATGTTTACTCCATATTTCTCTACAATTTGCCAGAACCGGTCCGGCGCGGGATAGTTCGGCACGCCTTCAAATATCAGGGAGGTCGCGCCTAATCCCAGCGGGCCGTATACACAATAGCTGTGCCCGGTTACCCAGCCGATATCAGCTGTGCAGAAATAAACGTCTTCATCGCGAATATCGAAGAAATACTTGACGGTCATCATGGCATAGAGGTGGTATCCGGCAGTGGTATGCATGGCACCCTTGGGTTTGCCCGTGCTGCCGCTAGTGTATAGGATGAAAAGGGGATCTTCCGAATCCATTGCTTCCGGTTCGCACTTGTTCGAAGCTGTCGCCATCAAATCGTCCCAGTATACGTCGCGTCCTTCCACCATGTTGCATTCCTTGTCCACTCTCTTGACAACGATGCATTTCTTGATATCTGGGCATTGGGCCATGGCGTTGTCAGCCACGTCTTTGGAACCCAGGAATTTGCCGGAACGGTATCCAAAGTTATTGGTGATCAGTATTTCCGCTTTAGCGTCCAGCATCCTGTCGCGAATCGCTTCGGCGCTAAAACCGCCGAATACGATGCAGTGGATGGCGCCGATCCTGGTGCAGGCCAGCATGGCGATAACCAGTTCAGGGATCATCGGCAGGTATATGCCAACCCGGTCTCCTCTTTTAACTCCCTGGCTCTTCAGGACGTTGGCGAATTTGCAAACTTCATTATGAAGCTGTTGATAAGTGTAAGTCTTGCTATCCTCTAAGGGCTCGCCCTGCCAGATAATCGCGGCTTTGTTCTTCCGCGGGCCGTCCAGGTGGCGGTCCAGGCAGTTGTATGATACATTCAGCTTGCCGCCCGCGAAATAGCGAATGTAAATATCATCGGTAAAGCTGTATTCTTCAACTGTTTCCCACTTCTTGAACCAGGTCAGGTTTTCTTCGGCCATCTGTGCCCAAAACTCGTTCGGGTTTTCGACAGACCTTTTGTACATCTCCTTGTACTGTTCCAAACTGTTAACCCTGGCTTTCGCGACAAACTCCGGGGATGGATAGAAAACCCTGTTTTCAACCATCATCGATTTCATTTCCGCCATGTTTTCCCCTCCATGATATTATTGGATATTAGATTCCATCGGCTCTTATGCAGATTTCGACCGTTAATATAGTACATCATTATAATTAAATAATTAAGAAATTTGCTTTTAGTTAACAGAATAGGCCCCCTAAATGCATTATGGGCGGTCGAATGGTTAAGAGTATTATGTGAAATGAAAATAAACCGGGGGTGAATGGTTGTTACAGGAGTGTGAAAGTAATAATTACCCCCTGGACAGGGGGTAATTAAGAGGTTTAGGTTAACGGATTTTGTGGCGCGCCGGTTCCGGATTGAAACCCGTATTTGGGGAAAACCGCCTGGTAATTGCCGGGCTGCGCACCGGTTCGTTGGTAGGCGGTAGTTTGCACACGCTGCAACTCTTGGCCCCACTTGTTAAGATTTTGGTTGATATCATTGATGTTCGCCGTTTTGGCCTGATACCAGCCACGGTTGTTCATTTCGTTGAATATTTCGTGTTGAATTAGATATTCATCTCTTAAAACATTGATAAAAGCTTCTTTGAGTTGTGGGTTTGACGCCTCTATGGCGGCGGTATTATAGCCGTCGGCGATGTATTTTTCCATAACCAGGGAATCAGTTAAACGGTCTTTTTCTTCCAGCATTGTTTTCACCTCCTTAGAATTGTCTTTGGCCGGCCAAGTTTTGCACGCTTCTTAAAATTGTTTCATAGTGGCCCCGGTGCCTGTCCGCGGCGGCAGAATAAATCTGCTGAAGTTTCGGGTCGGTGGACTGCTGGGCGCACGTCGCGTACTTGGCGATGGCCAGCGCTTCCGACCTGAGTTGTTCCCCTATTTGGAGAAGCTCCATTTCAGTAATTTGTGTCAACGATATCCACCTCCTTATTCGGTTTAAAATAGTTTGGCCCGGATCTATGAAAAAAATGCAAAATTACTAGACTCCTGGAAGCAAATTCTTCTTTTGCCGCCTGTATTTCGGCGCCATCGCATAAAACAAAAAAGCACCTTTAAGGTGCTTGAAGGCATAATTTAATAAAAACTACTATCTTCTTACCGGTTTCAAGGAAAAATAGGCGGTTAAGATTAGCAATAAGCCGATCAGGATTCCGGCGGAACCGGCCAGCATATTTATCAAGCCGCCGCCAAACGCCGATCCAAAAGCTTGGCTTGCGCTGCACGCGCTTTGCTTTGCGGCTTGCACTGCCTGTTGGCCGCAGAAGAAAGGCAGAAACAATGATGCCAGAGGGATGGCCAGGCATTCTACCCCGGCGGTAAAACATGCTCTGGACCAAATTTTTCCGCTCGATTCCGCCTTGCGGTAAAGCAGCAGGCTGAATGCAACCCAGGCGATCAAAAACGCTACGAATGCGGCTTTAGGGCTTGCTAGAAAGACGAGCAGGCAAAACAGGAGTCCCGTAACTAAACCGGCGATAACAGCAGAGAGAATTCGCACTAATGAACCCTCCTTTCTTTTTAATGTAAGTTTATGCTTGTTTATCTCCAGATATTTCTCATTACAATAAAGTATTCAGGAGTCAGGAGTCAGAATTCAGAATATTAAAGACGATCAACCATTCTTTCATTCTTTTATTCTGACTCCTGA